>JBDSGY010000090.1:0-4452 GCA_039918755.1 Steroidobacteraceae bacterium | reverse complement strand
CCGCGGACACCCGCACGACTACGTCCCCGAACAGCAGATCCCGCTGGTCGCTGTCGATGAGCACTGCCACCACATCGCGGTCATGGACTCCGAAGCGGGAAGCATCGGTTGGGCACATGTGGATGTGACGATGGGCCAGAATGACACCGTGCGTCAGTAGCAATTCCCCGCAGGGCCCGATCAGCGTGGCACCAGGGGTCCCATGCAGGTCTCCCGAGACGCGCGCGTGCGCGTCAATGCCCAGATGCACGGCATCGCTGCGCGAGATCTCGACCTGATCCTCGTGGCGTGGTGGACCCAGCACCCTGACGTGGCTGATCTGTCCGGCAGGCCCCGCAATGGTCAGCGTTTCTTCCGAGGCGAATTCCTGGGGCTGCGAAAGGTCCCGCAGTCTATGCAAGCCGTGGTGCGGGCCAAACAGTCGCTCGATCGTTGCTTCGGTCAGATGCGCGTGGCGTGCCGATACCGCTACTCGGATCTGCATGGAAGCTGTTGCGGGAGGTGGTCTGACGGTGCAGCAAGGCTCCGTGTCTGCGGAAGTCATGGGGAGAGACTGCAGCAATGCTGTCCTCAAAGGAATAGGGACTATCGCGTAGGGTGCTGGATCGCGAATCCCGGGCATCCTGGATCCGTACAACTACCTAGCGTGTGGCCTCAATACGGATGGCGTGCTTGCAGTGCTGTCTCCACATTTGCGATGTGGCAAGGCGAGGAAGTCCGGATACGATGTATTGAGGTGCAGTCATGTGGTATGTCAGCTCGATCCTGGGACGCGGACTGTCCAACAGCTTCGCGATACGCACCGCTTCAGTCGCGACGCCTGTGCTCCGAGCAGTGTGCGTGTCATGAAACTGCAGTTTCTTGGCGCCGCTGGCACGGTCACTGGATCCCGCTATCTGCTGCAGAGCCACCGCAGTCGGGTGCTTGTCGATTGCGGGCTCTTCCAGGGATGCAAGCAGCTGCGCCTGCGCAATTGGGCGGCACCACCATTCGACCCCGGCTCGATCGATGCGGTGGTGCTGACTCACGCCCACATCGACCACAGCGGCTATCTGCCTGCGCTGGTGCAGCGCGGCTTCCGCGGGCCGATCTACTGTTCAGCCGGCACGCACGCGCTCTGCAAGGTTCTCCTGCCCGACAGTGCGCACCTGCAGGAGGAGGAGGCACGATTCGCCAACCGACATGGGTTTTCCAAGCACAGGCCGGCGCTTCCCCTCTATTCCGCCGCCGACGCAGAACTCTGCCTGACGTTGTTCCGTGAGATCCAGTTTGAACACAGCACATCTGTCGCCAAGTCCCTGCGGATTGAGCTTTTTCCGGCCGGCCATCTACTGGGCGCGAGCCTTGTCCGAGTAGAGGCCGACGGCATTTCCCTCACATTCACCGGCGATCTGGGACGGCCCAACGATCCACTGATGATGCCACCTGCCGTGCCCCCACCCACCGATTACCTGGTTATCGAATCGACCTACGGGGACCGGACTCATCCTGCGGCAGATGCCCAGGCGGAACTGGCCGGGTGGCTTGCGAAGGCGCTAAGCCGTGGCGGGACAGTGGTGGTGCCGGCGTTTTCCGTAGGCCGCACGCAGGCGCTTCTTCTTTACATTGCCCGCCTGAAGCAGAAGCAGGCGATCGCCGATGTGCCGGTGTTCATGGATAGCCCGATGGCCATAGACGCCACCTCGCTCTACGCGCAGTTCCGCAGCGAGCATCGACTGGATGAACAGGACTGCCGTCGGATGTGCCAGGCCGCGCAACTGGTCACGACGCGTCAGGGCTCGAAAGCCCTCGATCGCCTTGCGGGCCCAGCCATCATTCTTTCCGCCAGCGGCATGGCGACCGGCGGTCGCGTGTTGCACCACCTGAAAGCCTTTGCCGGTGATGCACGCAATCTGATTCTGTTCAGTGGCTACCAGACTCCCGGTACGCGGGGATGGTCCCTCGTGCACGGCGCCGAATTCGTCCGCATCCATGGAGAGGAGGTGCCGGTCCGTGCTGAGGTAGCGCAACTTGAGGCGTCTTCCGCGCACTCTGATGCCGGTGAGCTGCTGGCGTGGATGACCCGCCTCGCCAAGGCGCCGCAGCACACCTTCGTCACACACGGGGAACCGTCGGCCAGCGAGGCCTTGCGGTACCGCATCGCGCATGAGCTTGGCTGGCCGGTCACTGTGCCGGAACATTGCGATGCCTTCGAGTTCACCCCAATGGGTTTTTCTGCCTGCGCCCAGGAACATTGACGGCGCCACCGTCGGCTGTGGATGTGGGTGCCTACGACAACGCCCACTGCACCGGGATGG
Source organism: Steroidobacteraceae bacterium (assembly GCA_039918755.1). Classification (GTDB taxonomy): domain Bacteria; phylum Pseudomonadota; class Gammaproteobacteria; order Steroidobacterales; family Steroidobacteraceae; genus ZC4RG30. The sequence goes on along the minus strand of JBDSGY010000090.1, from coordinate 2,155 downwards.
CAAGCGCCAGAGCGCCCGCAACCAGGCAAGCGAGACAGATTGCAGCCACGTGCAGTGCGAATCTGCCACGTCCGAGGAAGGCGGCGATCAGCACTTTCAGCACGGTGTTGCTCGCGACGCCAGCGAGAATTGCCAAGGTCTGGATCCGGGGGGCAAGGGCATCAGGCGCGAGACGCGTCATCGACACCGTCATCGCATCCACGTCGAAGAGGCCCATGGCCACGGCGCTCGCGATCGTGGCGGAATTTCCGAAATGCTCGCTGATGAGTCTGCCGGCCACAATGAGCACGCCCATGAATGCCGCCATCGCGAGCACAGACCAGAACCCGAATGGATTGCGAAACTCGGTCGCGACCTGGCTGTCGCCCGCAGCCTGCGGCCGGGCGTGCAGAAGGGCGAATGCGACGGCCACGGCCGTCGCGACCAGCAGCGGTGTACCCACCGCCAGCGCCAGCGACGGTCGCAGCACCCCAGTGATGGCAATCACCCTGACGAACGAGATGGCCATGGCAAGGCCCGTTGCGCCAGCGAGAAGTGAAGGCGAGCCTTCGCCGGCCGATGCCCGGCGTGCGTTCGAAAGCGCAACAGCCGTGGACGATACGACGCCGCCTATCGCCGCGCCAAGCAGCACACCTCGCCGCTCGCCGAAGTGCCTGACCGCCACGTACCCGGCAAACGATATCGTCGCGAGCACGATCGCGATCATCCAGATCTCGCGCAGATTCACGCCGCCAAACGGGCCGACTGCGCGGTCGGGAATGATCGGCAAGGCGATGCAAGACATCGCAAGCAGCGCCAGTCCTGACTCAAGCTCGCGGCGCGAGATATGCGTCACCCAGCGGTGGATACCTTCGCGAAACGCCAATACGCCGGTCGCGCCCACGGCTGCGGCGGCCGCGACCACAGTGCTGCCGCGAACCGCATAGGCCCCGAGTGCAAACGTAACCAACGCGGCAATCGTGGTCGTGGCTGAGCGATTGCCTCCGGGGCCAACGCTGCGGCCGAAGATCACGAAGACCGCCGCGAGTGACGCAAACGCAAACCCGAAGAGCATCGCGGCGCCAGCGCCGATCGGCACTTCCACCGGACCTTCCAAGGCGGCGATCACGCCGCCCAGCAGACCGGTGATGCCGAAGGTGCGTACGCCCGCGACCCGACTGCCGGGCTGCAGATCGCGTGTACTCCAGCCCCGCTCCAACCCAACGAGCAGGCCGATGCCGAACGCAAGCGCGATGCGCGACAACACGTCTTCAAATGCCGGCATGGGAGACATCGATGACAGTCATCGCAGATTATCTACTTTCGGCCCCGGAACCCTGTAGGTCCAGCACCATGCGCACCAGTTGTGCCACGGAGCGCGCATCCATCTTCTCCATCACATGCGCGCGGTGAATCTCCACCGTGCGCTGCGAGAGTCCCAGATCCGCCGCCATCACCTTGTTCTGTTTGCCCTGGGTCAGCAGCCCGAGCACCTCGTGCTCGCGAGGAGTGAGTGAGGCCAATCGCTGCTGGATGCCGTCCGTTTCCTGCAGGCTGCGGCGATGCAAGTGGTCGCGTTCGACGGCGCGCTGCACGCGATCAATGAGGTCCTGGTCGCGAAACGGCTTCTGCAGGAAGTCGAAGGCACCCTGTTGCATGGCCTCGACCGCCATCGGAATGTCGCCATGACCGGTGATGAACACCACGGGGATCACCGCACCGCGGCGATTCAATTCCTGCTGCAGTTCAAGTCCGCTCATGCCCGGCATGCGGATATCCAGGATCAGGCAACCGGGTTGCGCGGCATCGTACGCAGCGAGAAAGTCCTTGGCCGAGCCGTAGGGCGTGGCCGCGATACCGACCGATTTCAGCAGCAGACGGATGGAACTGCGCACCCCGGTATCGTCATCGACCACGAACACCACAGGAGGAGGTAATTGCTTCATTGGATAGCGCTCTCCGACCTGGGTATATGCAGTTCGAAGCACGTACCGCCAGTGTCAATGGGACGGCAGATCAGCTTGCCACCGTGGCCTTGAACGATGGTGCGACTGATGGCAAGTCCGAGCCCGCCACCGTTCGCCTTCGTGGTGCTGAAGGGTTCGAAGAGCCGGTCCAGCACGGCGGCGTCGATCCCGGGGCCGTTGTCGGACACCGAGATCTCCACCGCACCTCG
>JBDSGY010000089.1:0-3522 GCA_039918755.1 Steroidobacteraceae bacterium | reverse complement strand
TGCAACCGCGTGCGCAGGACCCTGGCAGGGAATTCACGGTGGTCTTCACTGCCCAGGCCGAGGCACAGCTGGCGTGGATTGCCGCGCGTTCAGCGCTGCCACTGCGGCAACGCATCGTACAGACCTTGATGCTGGGGCCGCAGCCGCATCCCTACCGTCGCATCAAGCGCGACGGGAACGGCGCGATGCGGCTGGCCGTGCAGGACTGGCGCATCGCGTTTCAGGTGACGGGGCACAGCATCGAGATCGGCAGGATCTCATCGGGATACCGCAAGGCGCAGCTGGCGGCCGGCGTGCCCGATCCCGACGGTGTATTCGCACTGCACCGCGAGTTCTCGACCGCTTTCTGAGGCCCTACTCTTCGGGCCAGTACAGGCGCATCGGATTATCCACGAGCAGCTTGCGCTGCAGCTCGGGCGTCACTGCGATGTGCGGGATGAAATCCACCAGCAGGCCGTCATCCGGCATGTGGTCCTTGAGATTCGGATGCGGCCAGTCGGTACCCCAGAGCACGCGGTCAGGGAACTCGTCCACCACGCAGCGCGCGAAGGGGATGACATCGTGATAAGCGTGGCGCTCGCCGTTCAGCGCGGGCGGTCCGCTCACCGACAGGCGTTCCGGACAGGTCACCTTGCTCCACACATTCGGATGCTGGCGCATGAACTTGAGGAACAACTGGAACTCCGGGCCGTCCAGCGGCTTGGTCACGTCGGGGCGGCCCATGTGATCGACCACCACCGTCGCAGGCAACGCGGTGAAGAAATCCCACAGTTCGGGCAGATCGACCGCCTCGAAGTAGATCACCACATGCCAGCCCAGCCTGCCGACGCGACCTGCGATTTCCAGCAGCTCGTCCTTGGGCGTGAAATCGACCAGCCGCTTGACGAAGTTGAAGCGCACGCCGCGCACGCCCGCAGCATGCAATGCGGCGAGTTCGGCATCCGTCACGGAGCGCCGCACTGTTGCCACGCCGCGCGCCCTGCCCCCGGCTGCGATGCAGGCGTCCACCATCGCGCGGTTGTCCGCGCCGTGGCAAGTGGCCTGCACGATCACATTGCGGGCAAAGCCCAGGTGATCGCGCAGCGCGAAGAGCTGCTGCTTCGAGGCATCGCACGGCGTGTACTTGCGCTCGGGAGCGAACGGGAATTCGGCGCCGGGCCCGAACACATGGCAATGCGCATCGACCGCGCCTGCAGGGACGCGGAACTGCGGCTTGGCGGGACCCTGGTACCAGTCCAGCCAGCCGGGTGTCTTCGTGAATGCTTCGCTCATCTGCAGGCCCCTTTCAAAACCTTGCACCGTCAATCGGTGTCGTCCGGTTCAATGAAGCACCAGGCAACTTCCGGAAACCGGGCCTTGATGCGCTTTTCCAGCGTGTTGATCTTCGCCACCGCTTCTTCGATCGACAGGCCGGGGGCCATCAGCACCTTGGCTGCCAGCATCACCTGCGGGCCCATCTGCAACGTAATCGCATTGAGCAGGTGCCGGATCGCGGGATCGGCGGAAATTTCTTCGCGGATGGCCAGCTGCAGATCCTCTTCGGCGGACGCGCCCACGATCAGCGACTTGATCCGCAACGCAACGAAGATCGAGACGCACACCAGTACCACGCCGATGATGATCGAGCCGAGGGCGTCGAACACCGGATTGCCGGTCACCATGGCCAGTGCCACGAAGGCCATCGCCAGCACCAGCCCGACCAGCGCCGCGACGTCTTCGCCCAGCACCACGACCAGCTCGGCATTGCGCGTGCTGGCCAGCCACTTGCGCAATGACTTGCCGCGACGCAGCTTGTTGATTTCGCGCAGGCACCCCGCGAGCGAGCCTGCTTCCAGCAATATCGACCCGCCCAGCACCAGCAATGCTATCCACGGCTTGTTCAGTGGCTCGTGCACCGACAGCTTGTGCCAGCCTTCGTAAATGGAGAACACGCCGCCCATGCTGAACAGAAGCAGCGCGACGATGAAGCTCCAGAAGTAGGAGAGCTTGCCGTAGCCGAGCGGATGCAGCGCGTCCGCAGGGCGCTGCGCCTGCGTCAGGCCCACATACAACAGCACCTGGTTGCCGCAGTCGGCGAAGGAGTGGATGGATTCGGCCAGCATGCTGCCTGACTTGGTGTACAGCGCAGCGGCCAGTTTCGCGAGCGCGATCCCCAGGTTCGCGATGAACGCATAGAGGATCGCGCGCGCCGACGAGCCATGGTCTGACACTAGTTCAGACCGAGGTAGCCCAGTATGCCCTTGGCAGCTTCGCGGCCTTCGAACACGGCCGTGACCACGAGATCCGAACCGCGCACCATGTCGCCACCGGCGAAAACCTTAGGATTGGTGGTCTGGAACGGCGTGATGCGATCGGCCGTCACACGCACCCGGCCGTTGGTGTGCAGCCCGATGCTGTGATCGCCGAACCACCGCGCCGGGCTCGGCTGGAATCCGAACGCAATGATCACCGCATCCGCTTCGATCACCTGTTCCGTGCCGGGCACGTTCTCGGCCACGCGGCGGCCGCGCGCATCGGGCTTGCCGAGACGCGTTTCCACCAGGCGCACGCCTTCCACCTTGCCGTTGCCGATAATTTCCACTGGCTGGCGGTTGAACAGGAAGGTCACGCCTTCCTCCACGCTGTTCTTGTAGTCGCGTCGCGACCCCGGCATGTTGTCCGCGTCACGCCTGTAGGTGCAGGTCACCGACTCGGCGCCCTGGCGCACGGCCGTGCGATTGCAATCCATGCCGGTATCGCCACCGCCCAGCACCACCACGCGCTTAGCCGCAAGGTTCACGAACGATTCGCTGCCCGGCAGGCCGAGCTCATGGTTGATGTTCGAGACCAGGTATGGCAGGGCCTCGTGCACGCCCGGCAGGTCTTCACCCGGAAAATTACCCTTCACATACGTGTACGTGCCCATGCCCAGGAACACGGCATCGAATTCGGCGAGCAGATCCTCGAATGTCAGGTCCTTGCCGATCTCCACGCCCAGCCGGAATTCCACGCCCATGCCTTCCATCAGCTCGCGGCGCTTCTCCACCACGTCCTTCTCGAGCTTGAACGGCGGGATGCCAAATGTAAGCAGACCGCCGATGCGCGCGTACTTGTCGAACACCACCGGCTGCACGCCATTGCGCACGAGGATATCGGCGCAGCCCAGTCCCGCCGGGCCGGCGCCGATCACTGCCACGCGCTTGTTCGTCTTCACCACATTGGAAAGGTCCGGCTTCCAGCCCTGCTTCACCGCTTCATCGGTGATGTATTTCTCGATGGCGCCGATGGTCACGGCACCGAGGCCGTCGTTCAGCGTGCACGCGCCCTCACACAAGCGATCCTGCGGACAGATGCGGCCACACATCTCGGGCAGCGAGTTGGTCTGGTTGGACAACTCCGCAGCCTCGAACAGGTTGCCCTCGTTGATCAGCTTCAGCCAGTTCGGAATGTAGTTGTGCACTGGGCACTTCCACTCGCAGAACGGGTTGCCGCAGTTGAGGCAGCGCCCCGCCTGCTGGGCCGCGCCATTGGCTTCGAACTGCG
>JBDSGY010000088.1:0-5726 GCA_039918755.1 Steroidobacteraceae bacterium | reverse complement strand
GGGCACCGCCACCACCATTTCGTCAGACTCCGGGGCCCGTGGGTGGGAATTTCAGGAACGACGGTGTTTCTTCCATGCGCATCGAGAGCGCGTCGATGTTCGGAAAATCCTCGGTTGGCACCAGCGCAGTCAGCATCGACTGCGTGACTTGCCAGACCACCGCGGTGGTGATGCATGCCTGGCTGCGGGGCAGGGCGTACACAGCAGCGTGGGCGCCCAGCTCTGCATCGAGCGCGGTGTAGGCCGCGAGCATCTGGCCGCGCACGCGATCCATCCATGGTTCGTATTGCGCGGTGGCTGGTCGCAGCCTGCGCTCGTAGACGATCTGCACGCTCTTGTCACACGCAGCCAGCGCCAGGCTCACGGCGCGCATCTCGCGCTGCAGGGTGGCCGCATCGCGGGACCACAACGAGTCGCCATCGGTCTGCGCGGCTTCCACATATTGCAGGATCAGCGATGAATCCATGAGCACGTCGCCGTTGCCGCAGACCAGCGACGGCGCCTTCACCACCGGATTGATGGACTGGAACTGCTCGAACGTGGAAAACACCGAAACCGGTTCGTGCACGAAGGGCACGGCCAGGAAATCAAAGGAAATAGCCACGCGCCGCACGTACGGCGAGTCCAGCATGCCGATCAGGCGCATGACTGTCGGGAGCAGAGGGTTTGATTATTCCGCATTGCACACCTCCGGAATGCTCAACTTTAGCGCCTCAGGAGCCAGAAAGTCCCTAAACTCACGCCGATGAAATCTGCAGCAGTTGAAGCCCCTACGACCGAAGCCGTGTCCTTTGCCGATCTGGGCCTTTCCGAAGCCGTCCTCCGGGCGGTGAAGACCATTGGATACGAATCTGCCTCCCCAATCCAGGCAGCCACCATTCCTGCGCTGCTGGAAGGTGCGGACATCATGGGCCAGGCCCAGACCGGCACCGGCAAGACGGCCGCATTCGCCCTGCCGATCCTTTCGATGCTCGACATGAAGAAGCGCACCGTGCAGGCACTGGTGCTCGTGCCCACGCGCGAGCTTGCCATCCAGGTTGCCGAGGCCTTCCAGAAATACGCCGCGGGCATCAACGGCTTTCATGTGCTGCCCATCTATGGTGGCCAGAGCTACGTGCCGCAGCTCAATGCGCTGAAGCGTGGCCCGCAGGTCATCGTCGGCACGCCAGGCCGCATCATCGATCACCTGGATCGTGGCACGCTGAAGGTCGACACCATCCGCACTGTCGTGCTGGACGAAGCCGATGAAATGCTCGCGATGGGTTTCTCCGACGCGATGGATGCCATCCTCTCGCAGACGCCCGCAGAGAAGCAGGTGGCCCTGTTCTCCGCCACCATGGCGCCGAATATCCGCCGCATCGCGCAGCGTCATCTGAAGAATCCTCGCGAAGTCGTGCTCAAGGGCAAGACCGGCACGGCCGCCAACATCAAGCAGAGCTACTGGATGGTCAGCGGCCTGCACAAGCTCGACGCGCTGACGCGCATTGTCGAAGTCGCGGATTTCGATGCCATGCTGGTGTTCGTGCGCACCAAGCAGTCCACGGTCGAGCTCGCCGAGAAACTGCAGGCGCGCGGCTTTGCCGCTGTCGCCCTGAACGGTGACATCCAGCAGTCGCAGCGTGAGCGCACGGTGCAGCAGCTGAAGGCCGGCAAGATCGACATCCTGGTTGCCACTGACGTGGCGGCGCGCGGCCTGGACGTCGAACGCATCACGCATGTGGTGAATTTCGATGTGCCGTATGACACCGAGTCCTATGTTCATCGCATTGGCCGCACCGGCCGCGCCGGCCGCAGCGGCGAGGCCATCCTGTTCATCGCGCCGCGCGAACGCAACCTGTTGCGGCTGATCGAGCGCGCCACGCGCCAGACCATCGAGCCACTGAGCCTGCCGAGCGTGGATGACGTAAACAGCCGTCGTCTTGCCAAGTTCAAGGCGCGCATCGGTGAGGCGCTCGCCGCGAAGCCGCCCGAGTTCTATCGCAAGGCGGTGCAGGAAGTGGCACTGGAAACCGGAACCGACCTCCTCGATGTCGCGGCTGCAATTGCCTCGATGGTGGAAGGCGGCGCGCCGGTACAGTCGAGCTGGCGCGAGAATGCAGGTGACATACCGGCCGAGCGGCCGGAACGCCCCGAGCGCGCCGAGCGTGCCAAGCGCCGCGAAGAGGACGCGCCGGATCTGCCGGCCGTCGCGGAGGGTGGTTTCGCATTCGAAGACAACGGCGAGCAGATTACCTACCGCCTGGCCGTCGGCAACCGCCATGGCGCGCAGCCGGGCAGCATCGTGGGCGCCATCGCCAACGAGGCCAAGCTGCACGGCTCACAGATCAATGGTGTGGATATCCGCGCGGACTACACGCTGGTGCGCCTGCCGGCGAATCTGCCTGGTCCGGTGCTGGCACGCCTGTCGAAGGTGCGCATCCGTGGCCAGGAGCTGGATCTGCAGGCCAGCGACATGCCGCCGTCCAAGCCGACCAAGCCCGGACATCGCAAGGGCCCGCCCAAGCGTTGATCTGCCTTCAGCGCGCTAGCGCGTGCTGATGGCCAGGCGCAGGGCGAGCAGCAGGAAAATGCCGCCCGCGACGCGATTGATGACGCGCTGCGCCCGATCCGAGCGCTTGAGCCATTCACCCAGATAACCCGCGCACCAGGCGATGCCGCCGAAGATGAGCAGCGTCGCCAGCATGAACAAGCCGCCCAGCTGCAGCATCTGCAATGTCAGCGAGCCGCGTGCCGGATCCGTGAATTGCGGCAGGAAGGCGAGAAAGAAGATCGCCACCTTTGGATTGGTGACATTCATGACGATGCCCCGCGCGTAGAGCGCTGCATTCGTCGGTCGTGGGGAAGCCTGCGCACCAATCGCCGAAGCACCTGCGCCAAAGGATTTCCACGCCAGGTAAATCAGATAGGCCGCGCCGACGAACTTCAGCGCGGTGAACGCGAGGGTCGAGGTCTGGAATATCGCTGCGACGCCGAGCGACACGGCGGTGGTGTGCACCAGCAGCCCGGTGCAGAGGCCGAGCGTCACCAGCAGTCCCGCGCTGCGCCCATGCAATGCCGATTGCGTAAGTACGAAGATATTGTCCGGCCCCGGCGAGAGCGCAAGGGCAATGGATGCCGCGAAGAACAGGGCGAGGGTTGCGACCGGTATCACGGATGGACCCTGCGTTCGTCAACGTGGCGGCGCAGTGTCTGTTTCAGGCGAGTACATCCCGGATCGACCGATCCCTCCCGAACTGCGCGCTGGCATAGGAACACGTCGAGCTGAACTTGATGTCGTTCGCGCGCGCCCATGCAACGGCAGCGTCGAGAAGGCGCCTGGCAACACCGCCACCGCGGAGACTGGGATCGACTTGCGTGTGATCGATCGTGGCCCGCAAAGGAGCGGTGAGGCTGTAAGTCATTTCGGCAATGCGCTTGCCATCCTGCAGGATGAAGAACATGCCGCGATCGCCCTGTTGCTTGTGTTCAACGGTCTGGTCCATGTTCAGCTCACTTGATGACTTTGGCTTTCCAGCCGTCGTAGGTGCCGTGCTCCTGGGCAGCAACGGCGTTGAGTTTGTCACGCAGGCCGTTCAGGTCGGATTCGATGGGATACAGGCGCTTGCCGCCGCGGACCACCCATTCGGCATCGCTCCCGCCGCGCTCGACTCTTGTTTCAAACGCCAGCGGCAGCAGCTTCGAGGCAGCGCGATCCGCGGCCTTCTGTGTGGGGAAGTGCAGCAGGAACTCGAACTGATGCAGCTTCGACAGGTCGGAACCGGTGCTGGCGAGCTGATCGATGCTGACCTTGTCGGGTGACTGCTGTGCAGCGGCAGCCGATGCGCCTGCCGCACCGGCGAGCGCCGCCAGGACCACGAGATATCTGCTGACGATGTTCATGAGGTGACTCCATCCGCTGCGGTGTTCATCCGGACCGCGGAACACGAAGCCAGAATATATCTGAACCAGCATGGCGCCAACCTGCAGCAGGCTGGTCCTACAGTCCCAGGATCCGGCGATTGGCGGCCTGGTCCGCACCGGTGGCCGCGAAGTCATCGAATCGCCGGTCGGTGGTGCGGATCATGTGGTCCCGGATGAAGGGCGCGCCCTCGCGCGCACCGTCCTCCGGATGCTTGAGACAGCATTCCCATTCGATCACGGCCCAGCCGTCGTAACCATACTGCGCGAACTTACTGAAGATCTGCCGGAAGTCGATCTGGCCGTCGCCAGGTGAACGGAATCTTCCCGGCCGGTCCACCCAGTCCAGAAAGCCGCCATACACGCCGACACGACCACTGGGCCGGAACTCTGCATCCTTGACGTGGAATGCCTTGATGCGCTCGTGATAGAGATCGATGAACGCAAGGTAGTCCAGCTGCTGCAGCACGAAGTGACTCGGGTCATAAAGAATGCTGGCGGCCTGGTGCCCATCCACCGCATCGAGAAAGCGTTCGAACGTGGCCCCGTCATGCAGGTCTTCGCCGGGGTGAATCTCGAAGCACGTCGCAACACCGGCTTCACCAAAAGCATCCAGCACCGGACGCCAGCGCCGCGCGAGTTCCGCAAACCCTTCTTCCACCAGGCCGTCTGGCCGCTGCGGCCACGGATACAGGAAGGGCCACAGCAGGGCGCCGGAGAACGTGGCGTGCGCCTGCAGACCAAGTCGCGCGCTGGCCTGCGCGGCGTAACGCAATTGCTGCGTCGCCCATGCCGGCCACGCCGCCGCGTTGTCGCGCACTTCAGGTGCTGCGAAGGCGCGGAACTGCTCGACATACGCAGGATGCACGGCGAGCAGCTGGCCCTGCAGGTGCGTGGACAGCTCGGTGATCTCGACGCCGTGCTGCGCCAGCCGGCCCTTGATGTCGTCGCAATAGGTCTGGCTCTGCGCCGCCTGCTTCAGGTCGAACAGGGCCGGATCAGAGGTGGGCACCTGCACCCCGACGTAGCCCAGCGATGCGGCCCATCGGGCCATGCCTTCCAGCGAATTGAAGGGCGGGTCCTTGCCGGCGAACTGGGCCAGGAAGATGGCGGGACCTTTCATGGCGACTCCTTGCCCGTGTGCGGCAGCTCGCGCCACTGGCTGCCTGCTTCTGAACTGGCCACAGCAGTTTCGACGAACGCCATGCCGCGCAATGCGGCGCTGATGCCAGGAACGGTGTGGTCTGCATCGGTTTCGCCCGCGATCAGTCGTGCGAATTCCCGGTAGATGTTGCCGAAGGCCTCGAGATACCCTTCGGGGTGGCCCGCGGGGATGCGCGCCGCGGCGGTGGCGGCAGTGCCCGTTCCACTGACCCCGGTGCGCAGCAACTGGGCCGGACCTTCCAGTGGTCGCAGCCACAGGGAATTGGGTTCCATCTGCTGCCAGTCGATGCTGGCGCGGTCACCATAGATGCGCAGGCGCAGGTTGTTCTCGTCGCCGGTGCAGATCTGGCTGGCCATGAGCACGCCGCCGGCGCCATTGCCAAAGCGGAGCAGCACGGTGCCGTCATCGTCCAATTGCCGGCCCGGCACCACACTGCGCAGCTCCGCGCACAGCTCACGCACGGCGAGTCCGGAGACGAACTCGGCCAGGTTGAAGGCATGCACGCCAATGTCGGCCATGCAGTTGCTGATGCCGGCCTGGGCGGGATCCAGGCGCCAGGCGGCCTGCTTGTTTCCCTGCTGTTCGATGGGCGCCGCGAGCCATCCCTGCGTGTATTCAACGAGCACCTTGCGGACCACGCCGAGTTCACCGCGTGCTATGCGTG
>JBDSGY010000087.1:0-2691 GCA_039918755.1 Steroidobacteraceae bacterium | reverse complement strand
GGCACCGCGAATGGGCCCGGCAAGCCCGGGCCCACCGCGGAATCGTCGGTCAATGAGGGGCTGGCTCAGACAGTGAGCCAGTGGGCGCCGTAACGTTGAACGCCAGCACGACTAATTAGCCATCAGTCCAGTATTTGACGCCATGTCAATAATTGAACATACTGTCAGCTGATGAGTGAGCTGACAGACCGCCGTCGCGAGGAAAAGGACCGCCGCCGCAGCGAGATACTCGATGCGGCGGCGGCCGCCGCAGCCGAAGGCGGCTTCGATGCGATCACAATGGACCAGGTTGCGCGCCGCGCGCGTTTGTCGCGGGCACTGGTCTACGTGTACTTCGAAGACAAGGCTGCGTTGTATCTCGCCCTGTATGAGCGGGCGCTGGAACTGCTGCTGGAGCAGTTCGCCCGCGCCACCCGGGATGCTCCCAACGGGCTGGCCCGCGTAGCGGCCATGGCCAATGCCTATGTGGCTTTCTCCCAGGAACATGGCGTGCACTTCGAAGCGCTGGCGCGCTTCGAGGCCCGCAGCGCCACCGATCTGCAGGCGGTTCCTGACCGCTGCCTGGAACTGGGCGACGCCAGCCACGCACACCTGATCGCAGCCATTCGCGACGGCATCGCCGACGGAACGGTGCGAGCCGACGTGGGTCCACCGGACGCGGTGGCCGTCGCGCTGTGGGGCTTCATGCACGGGGTAATCCAGATCGCCGCCACCAAGGCGGGGCTGCTGATCCACCGCAATACTGACGCTGTCCAACTCCATGAACACGCCCTGGCCCTCACGCTGCGCGCCATTGCCAACGTCGGCCCAGTTCCGCAGGCCTGACCTGCACCGTCTTCCCACACCGACAGCTCTGATTTCCTGACACCCGCGAGCCCGGTATCGTGGAATGATCGGGTGCACGCCGCACAATCCCGCAGCGGGTGTGGGGTGGTGGCGATGTTCGTGACGGCTCTCGGAACTGCAACCCCGCCACATTGCTACACGAAGAGCGAATGCTGGGACGCCTTCGTCAAGTCGGAGTGGTTCGAACGTCTCACGACACGGTCCAGGGCGATCACCAGGGCCGTGCTGCAGGGCGATAACGGCATCGAAACACGCTTTCTGGCCGTGGAAAACCTCGAAGAGGTGTTCCACATCGACCCCAATACACTGCAGCAGCGATTCGAGCTGCATGCGCCCCGGCTCGCGAGTGAGGCGGCGGCGACGGCCCTCGAACGGGCCGGGTTACGCCCGGAGCAGATTGATGCGGTCATCGTTTCCACCTGCACCGGCTATCTGTGTCCCGGCCTGAGTGGTTACGTCGGCGAACAGCTCGCGCTGCGAAAAAATGTCCGGGGCTATGACATGGTGGGGCAGGGTTGTGCCGCCGCGCTGCCCAATTGGCAGCTGGCCAGTGCATTGCTGGACAGCGGCCAGTGCGAGCACGTCCTGTCGATCTGTGTGGAGATCTGCAGTGCCGCGATGTATCTGGACGATGACCCTGGCGTGCTCATCAGCGCGTGTCTGTTTGGCGATGGGGCCGGCGCGGCCGTGCTGTCACGACGCCGTTCTGGCAGCGGCCGCGCCATCCAGTGGCGCCACACGGCATCGTTGACCGATCCGGTCACGCGACAGGCGCTGCGGTTCGAGCAGCGCGACGGGTTGCTGCGCAATGTGCTGAGTCCGGCGGTGCCGCGCCTGGCCGCAGGTTATGCGCACGAGGTCTTCCTGTATGTGCTGGCGACTGCGCAACTGCAGCCTGCGGATGTGAGCACCTGGATTTTCCACGCTGGCGGGAGAGACGTGCTGCTGGCCATCGAACAGCAATTCGCCCTGAGCTCCGGCGCCCATCGCTACAGCAGTGACACGCTGCGGCTGCATGGCAATCTCAGCAGCGCCTTCGTTTATTTCGTGCTGGAGGCGGCCCTCGCGGACAACGCCCCGGGTGGCTGGTGGTGGATGTCTTCATTCGGTGCCGGCTTCAGTTGCCATGGCGCCCTGCTGTCAGTGGACTGACGATGGCTCACACTTCCTCCCGCATGGTGCTGCCGGAATTGCTGGACCACCTGCCGCCCGATGACCCGCAGGCATTGCGTTCACGCCGTGATCTGCAGCGCATCCACGTCGTGATGCGCACGCGGGCCATGCTCTGCGACGCCATTGCGCGACTGCATCTGGAAAGACCGCCGGCCAGCATCCTCGAACTGGGCGCTGGCGATGCCACCTTGTTGTTGCACCTGGCCCGGAAGCTGGCGCCACGCTGGCCCGGTGTCACGGTCACTGTGCTGGACCGCGTTGACCTGGTGAGCAGCGCAACGCGCGACGGCTTCCGCGCATTGGGATGGCCGGTCTCGGTGGTGACCGCAGACATTCTGGAGTGGGCACGCGCGGAGCCGCTGGAGCGTCATGATCTGTGCCTGACCACGCTGTTCCTGCATCACTTCACGGAACCGCAGCTTGGCGCAATCCTGGCGGCCGTCGCGGCACGGTGCAGGGCGTTTGTCGCCTGTGAGCCCAGGCGCGATCTGCTGACGCTGCTTGGCAGCCGCTGCGTGGCGATGCTGGGCAGCAACCGGATCACGCGGGAAGACGCCGTCACCAGTGTGGTTGCGGGTTTCAATGGCACGGAGCTCACGCAAGCGTGGCCGGATCCGGGCAAGGCATGGATTGTGGACGAATCGCGCGTCTTCCCGTTTACGCACCGGTTTT
>JBDSGY010000086.1:0-3234 GCA_039918755.1 Steroidobacteraceae bacterium | reverse complement strand
GCGGTAGTCACCCAGAGTCGCCGCCAGATCCACCTTTGGCTTCGGCAGGTAGTCCACCGCGCCCACCGCCAGGGCATCGAGCGTGATCTCGGCACCGTGGTCAGTCAGCGACGAAACCATCACCACCGGCGTCGGACGCAGGCGCATCAGATTGCGGAGGAAGGTGACGCCATCCATCTTCGGCATCTCGACATCCAGCGTCAGCACGTCGGGGTTCAGCGACTTGATCTTCTCGCGCGCAACAAACGCATCTGGCGCCACGCCGACCACTTCGATATCGGGATCCGAGTTGAGCAGCTCGGTCAGGATCTTGCGCACCAGCGCGGAGTCGTCGACGATGAGTACACGGATCTTCCTGCCTGCAACGAAACTCACGCGTATCTCCTAGAACAGTTCGATGTCGCTGATCACGGGCTTCTTCGCGAACGACTGCATGTGCTGCTGTTCGCGCGCGGCGATGTCGCCACTGTCGGCTGCGCGCAGGTGTTTGACCTGCACCTTGCCGGTCGCGGGGATATAGACGATCCGTCGCGGCACATCGCTGCCCACGTCCTCCGCGGCAATGGTGAATCCTTCGGTGCGCAGCCACTGCCGCGCGAACTCGATGTTCCGGTCGCCGACCTCGATGGCCGCGCGCAGCACGTGTCCGCCGCCGAACAGCTTCACTTCCATCCGTTCGCGCCGCGCGCCCTGCTTCAGCAGACCGTTGATCAGGCTCTCCATGGCAAAGGAGCCATAGCGGGTGGCGAGGCCGGCCTTGGCATCGAGCCAGGCGCTTTTCCCCTGCGTGGTGTCCTCGGGCAGCATGAAATGATTCATGCCGCCGATCTGCAATCCCGGATCACGGATGCAGGCAGAGATGCAGGAGCCCAGCACAGTGGTGATCGCCTCGTTCGCGCCGGTGATATAGAACTCACCCGGCAGGATCTTCGCCATCCAGCACCCCAGGCGATTGTCCCAGCCGCTGGCAATGGCTTCGAAACCGGGGACAACGCGTGGCCGTGCGTGCGTTGCCGCGCGATTGAGCTGGCTCAGCACGTCGCGGTCCGGCGATAGATGGTCTTGCCGATCAGCCCCCAGGCGTCCGACACCTTGAACAGGCTTTCGGAGTGTCCGAGGAACAGCAGATCGCCGGGGCGCTGCAGCGGCGCCATGCGCCTGAATAGCTCGCGCTGCGTTTCCTTGTCGAAATAGATGATGACGTTGCGGCAGAAGATGACATCGAGCGGCCCCTTGATGGGCAGCCGGTGCATCAGGTTCAGCTGGCGGAAGCTGATCATGCGTGCCAGTTCCGGCTTCACGCGATAGCGCAGCGCCGGGCCGGTACCAACGCGAGTGAAGTACTTCTCGACGCGGGCGCGCGGCATGCCGGTCACCCGGTCCTCCTTGTAGGATGCCGACTCGCATTGCGCCAGCACTTCGGTGTCGAGATCGGTCGCAAGAATCTTGATGTCCCAGCGCTCCCAGTCCGGGATCGCATCGGCCACCGTCATCGCAATCGAATAGGGCTCCTCACCCGTCGATGCCGCCGAGCACCAGATGCGGATGCGGCGTGACGCAGCACGATTCGCGGCCAGTGGCAGCAGGTACTGCGACTTCAGGAAATCGAAGTGGTGGTTCTCGCGGAAGAACGAAGTGAGGTTGGTGGTCACCGCATTGGTGAATTCACCCATTTCGGCCTCGCCTTCGTCGCCGGCCAGCAGCGCACGGTAGTCGGCGAACGATTCCATGCCGAAATGGCGCAGGCGCCGCGACAGCCGGCCATAGACCAGCTCGCGCTTGGAGTCGGCAAGCGTGATGCCCGCGACATCCTTGACCAGCTTGCGGATCGAGTGGAAATCCGCATCGGTGAACACGAACTCACGTTGCTTGACAGGCTCCGCAGTCATCAAATGCTCCATCGCCAACGGCACCGCCGCGACCCGATAAAATTCAGGCCAGAACCTTGTCGACGGTCGCCAGCAGGCGCTCCGGATCAAAGGGCTTTACGATCCAGCCGGTTGCGCCGGCGGCCCTGCCTTCCTGCTTGCGTTCCGCACTGGCCTCGGTGGTCAGCATCAGCAGGGGTACGCCGCGGTACTGCGGCAGACGCCGCAGTTCCCGCACCAGCGTGATGCCATCCATGTTGGGCATGTTCACGTCGGTGATCACCAGGTCCATCGGCCTGCCCTCAAGGGCCTTCTGCAGTCCATCGACACCGTCCACTGCACTGATCACTTCATGACCGGCCGTCTTCAGCGTCAGATCAACCATCTGACGCATCGACGCCGAGTCGTCTACGGCAAGAATCCTGGCCATGTCGATTCCTTAAAACTCTTTCCAGATGGCGTCATCGGCGCCATTTGCAGCCTTGCGCGCCACTTTTTTCGGGCTGCGCACGGCGGCAGCTGGTCTGGCGCGGACCAGCGCACGTGCCGGCACGCGCCGTTCGAGCAATGCCGCGGCGGCAGCTGCTGAGAGCATGGCCCCCGAACTGGTCTGCTGATGCCCTTCATCCAGCACGTAGCGGTGCATGGATTCGTTCAAGCCACGCGCCTGCTCTGCCATCGACTGGCTGGCGGCAGAGGCCTGCTCGACCAGCGCGGCGTTCTGCTGCGTCAGCTCGTCGAGCTGCGTCACCGCCTTGTTCACCTGTTCGATGCCTGCCGACTGCTCACGGCTGGCTGCGGCGATCTCGGCCACGATGTCCGTGACCTTCTTGACCGACGCCACGATCTGTTCCAGCGTGTTGCCGGACTGGGTTACCAGATCGGAGCCTTCGTCCACCTTGCGGACGCTGTCCTGAATGAGCGCCTTGATCTCCTTGGCCGCAGTGGCCGAGCGCCCGGAGAGGTTGCGCACCTCGGTGGCCACCACAGCGAACCCGCGACCCTGCTCACCGGCGCGTGCGGCTTCCACTGCCGCATTCAGCGCCAGCAGATTGGTCTGGAAGGCGATCTCGTCGATGACGCTGATGATGTCCGCGATCTTCTTCGACGATTCGTTGATCTCCGCCATGGCACGCACGGCCTTGGCCACGACCACGCCACCGCGCTCGGCCTGGTCACGTGCGGCGACCGCGAGCTGGTTGGCCTGGCCCGCGTTGTCCGCGTTCTGCTTGACGGTGCTCGTCATCTCTTCCATCGAAGAGGCGGTCTCTTCCAGCGACGAGGCCTGCTCCTCGGTGCGCTGCGACAGGTTGGTATTGCCCTGGCTGATCTCGTCCGCGCCCTTGCTGATTTCGGCTGCAGCGAA
>JBDSGY010000085.1:0-2593 GCA_039918755.1 Steroidobacteraceae bacterium | reverse complement strand
GGTCGCGCGGCAAGCAGTGTCGGCACCTCGACCACCACCGGCGACGGAGGCATGACCGACGAGGAACGCCGTTCCTCCAAGCATCTCGTATATCAGTGCCTGCCCTCGCGCTATGGCTTCAATCCGGACGACCTGCGTCGCGCCGATGCCATCGAAGTGGTGATCGGCCAGGGCGCCAAGCCCGGCGGGGGCGGCATGCTGCTGGGACAGAAGGTCAATCCGCGTGTCGCGAGGATGCGCACGCTGCCGGAAGGCGTCGACCAGCGTTCGGCCTCACGGCATCCAGACTGGACCGGCCCGGATGATCTCGCCATCAAGATCCGCGAACTGCGCGAGATCACCGACTGGCAGAAGCCGATCTACGTCAAGGTCGGTGCCACGCGTGTGTTCCACGACGTGAAGCTGGCCGTGCATTCCGGCGCCGATGTGATCGTGGTCGATGGCATGCAGGGCGGCACGGCCGCCACGCAGCTGGCCTTCATCGAGCATGTGGGGATTCCCACGCTGGCCGCCGTGCGCCAGGCCGTCGACGCACTGGAAGACCTGAACATGACCGGCGTCGTGCAGCTCATCGTTTCGGGCGGCATCCGTTCGGGCGCGGATGCGGCCAAGGCGCTGGCGCTCGGCGCCGATGCGGTTTCCATCGGGCAGGGCATCCTCGTTTCGCTGGGGTGCAACAGCAGCACCTACCTGCACCAGGGCCAGCACATCGATGTGACGGCGGAGTACGCGGCGCTGGGCACCGGCCCCGGCCTCTGCCACCACTGCCATACCGGGCGCTGCCCGGTGGGCGTCACCACGCAGGATGCGATCCTCGAGCAGCGACTCGAGGTGGAAACGGGTGCCCGGCGCGTCCGCAACTACCTGAAGACACTCACCATGGAACTGACCATGCTTGCCCGTGCCTGCGGCAAGCAGGACGTGCACCATCTGGAGCGCGAGGATCTGGTGGCGCTGACCGTCGAATCCGCCGCCATGGCCGGGGTGCCGCTGGCTGGCACGCACTGGATTCCTGGGCGGGAGGGGCAGCCGGGCTGAGCCGCGTTACAATCCCGCGACTAATTCGGCGGGACGTGCGCATGAAAACGGACTTCGAGAAACTGGGCGCGTTCTACCTCGGACGCGTCTTCGATGCCGCCGCCGGCAAGCTCTCCGACGAACCACTGCTGTATGACTCGCGCGACCTGACCACCCACGCCATCTGCGTGGGCATGACGGGCAGCGGCAAGACCGGCCTGTGCCTGGCCATGCTGGAAGAAGCCGCCATCGACGGCATTCCGGCGATCTGCATCGACCCGAAGGGCGACCTCGGCAACCTGATGCTGACCTTCCCGCAACTGGCGCCGCAGGATTTTGCCGGCTGGGTGGACAGTGGTGAGGCAGCGCGTCGCAACCTCAGCGTCGAACAATATGCTGCGCAGGTATCGCAGCAATGGCAGGCAGGGCTGGCCGAATGGGACCAGGCGCCGGCGCGTATCGCAAAATTCCGGGATGCCGCCGATGTGGCGATCTACACCCCTGGATCGGACAGCGGCCTGCCCTTGTCGGTGCTGCAGTCGCTGTCGCCGCCGCCCGCGGAACTACTCAATGACGGCGACGCCCTGGGCGAGCGTATCGGCTCGATCGTTTCCGGCCTGCTGACGCTGCTCGGA
This sequence comes from Steroidobacteraceae bacterium, assembly GCA_039918755.1. Classification (GTDB taxonomy): domain Bacteria; phylum Pseudomonadota; class Gammaproteobacteria; order Steroidobacterales; family Steroidobacteraceae; genus ZC4RG30. Next base: position 941 of record JBDSGY010000085.1, on the reverse strand, counting down.
CGCGATGCGGATCCGCTGCAGAGTCGCGAACACATTCTTCTTTCGACGCTGCTCGACCAGGCGTGGCGGGCTGGCCGCGCGGTGGATCTGGCATCGCTGGTCGCAAGCGTGCAGAGACCGGGCGTGGACAAGCTGGGTGCGCTGGACCTGGAAACATTCTTTCCCGCGAAGGAACGGATGGGGCTGGCGCTTGCCATCAATGGACTACTTGCCTCACCACGCTTCGCCACGTGGACGCGCGGTGAACCGCTCGATGCGCAGCGCTTGCTGTTCACCCCGGACGGGAAGCCACGCATTGCCATCATCTCAATCGCGCACCTTTCCGACGCCGAACGCATGTTCGTGGTCACGCTGTTGCTCAATGAGGTGATCGGGTGGATGCGCCGGCAGCCGGGTACGTCGTCACTGCGTGCCATCCTCTACATGGACGAGATCTTCGGTTACTTCCCGCCCACTGCCGCGCCGCCATCCAAAGCCCCGATGCTCACACTGCTGAAACAGGCACGTGCCTATGGCCTTGGCGTTGTGCTGGCGACGCAGAATCCCGTCGATCTGGACTACAAGGGCCTCGGCAACACGGGCACCTGGCTGATCGGCCGGTTGCAGACAGAGCGCGATCGGGACCGCCTTTTGGATGGACTCACCACGGCACTTGCCGGCGGTGGGCCAGACCGTGAAGCGCTGGCCCGCATGGTGGGCTCCCTGACGCAGCGCGTATTCCTCATGCGCAATGTGCACGATGATGCGCCTGTGCTGATGAAGAGCCGCTGGGCGCTGTCGTACCTGCGAGGTCCACTCACGCCTGCGGAGATCAGCCGCCTGATGGCGCCGCGCAAGCAGCATGCTGCAACGCATGGCGTCGCGCCACTGGGCACGGCGCCACAGGCCGCCGCCGCGGCCAGCGCACCCACCACGGCAACGCGCCCCGCGCTGCCCGCGGA
>JBDSGY010000084.1:0-3681 GCA_039918755.1 Steroidobacteraceae bacterium | reverse complement strand
CAGCTGGCCGCCAACTGCGCCTTCGCCTCCCGCCAGGGCGGACAGATCAAGTTGCTGCTGGACGCGCGCAGCCAGTCCATCCGCACCCGCGGCAACGAGGAAAAGCTCGCAGCCGCGCTGACGCGCTATCTGGGCGAACCCGTGCGCCTGCAGATCGAACTGGCAGCAGCAGACGCCCCAGCCACTCCTGCGCGTGAACGCGACCGGCAGTCCGAGGAACGGCTGGCGCAGGCGCGCGCCGCGCTCGAGACCGACCCCAATATCCAGGCCTTGCGTTCCCAAATGGGCGCCACCATCTTTCCTGAATCCGTAAGGCCCAACTTCACCGAGGAGACCTGAACATCATGCGCGGCAATATTGGAAACCTGATGAAGCAGGCGCAGGCCATGCAGGAAAACCTGGCCAAGGCGCAGGCCCAGGTGGGACAGTTGACGGCGGTGGGCGAGTCCGGTGGCGGCATGGTGAAGGTCACCATGAACGGCAAGCATGAAGTGGCGCGCGTGCAGCTCGAGCCGGCGTTGCTGTCCGAAGACCGCGAAGTGCTGGAAGACCTGATCGCCGCGGCCATCAACGACGCCACTCACAAGGTCGGCGTGGTGGTGAACGAGAAGATGTCGGGCGCGATGGCGGGGCTGCAACTGCCGCCGGGCATGAAGCTGCCGTTCTGATGAAACATCCGCCTGCGCTGGCGCGGCTGATCGACGCATTGCACGCGCTGCCCGGCGTGGGTCCGAAGACCGCGCAGCGCCTGGCCTTCAAGCTGCTGCAGGACGAGCGTGGCGCGGCGCAGGAACTCTCGCAGGCCATGGATCATGCGCTCGCTGCAGTCGGCCGCTGTCGTCGCTGCCGCATGCTGGCCGAGGGCGAGCTGTGTCCGTTGTGCGAATCGGTGACCCGCGATGATTCCCTGCTGTGCGTGGTGGAATCCCCGGCCGACGTCATTGCAGTGGAAAACTCCGGCGCCTACAGGGGTCGGTACTTCGTGTTGATGGGCCACCTTTCTCCGCTGGATGGCATCGGTCCTGCCGAGCTTGGTCTGCATGAGCTGGAAGCGCTCCTTGCCGACGGCAAGGTGCGCGAAGTGATCCTCGCCACCAATTCGACGGTGGAAGGCGAAGCCACTGCGCATGTGGTTTCCGAAATGGCGCGCGCACAGGGCCTCTCAGCCACGCGCATCGCACAGGGCGTCCCGTTCGGCGGCGAACTGGAATATGTAGACGGCGGCACGCTGGCGCATGCGCTGGCCGGTAGGCAGACCGTCAGCTAGCGACGCGCGGCGCGCTCGCGTTCAGGGCGCTTGGACCACAGCTCATCGAACAGCCGCCGCAGCCGGCGATAGCTCTCGTAGCGGCGCGCGTGCATGGTGCCCGCCTCGACGGCCGCGCGCACCGCGCAGTGCGGCTCCTGCATATGGCTGCAATCCTGGAACCGGCATTGTGCGGCCAGCGCGGACACTTCGCGAAAGCCCAGCGTCGTGCGTTCGAGGTCGTCGATGGCGGGGGCGAAATCGCGCACGCCGGGCGAATCGATGATGCGGCCGCCGGCGTCACATTCGTAGAGACGCGATGCGGTAGTGGTATGCCGACCTTCTTCCTCGCGCATCAGTCCGCCGATCGCGATTTCGGACGTGTCGCTGGTGATGAGGCGGGTCAGCGAGGATTTGCCGACGCCGGACTGGCCAACCATGATGGTCGTCTGGTCACGCAGCGCATTGCTCAGTGGCGCAAGTCCCGCCACGCTGTCATCGGTGGCCAGTGCAGACACTGCCAGCACTTCATAGCCGAGTGCGGAATACTGGGCCAGGTCCTGGCCAATCTGCAAGGCATCCGGCAACTCGCATTTGTTGAGCACGATCACCGCATGCATGGGCGCGCTGGCGGCCGCGCACAGGTAGCGGTCGATCAGGAAGAAATCCGCTGCCGGCACCGGCGCCACGATGACTGCAAGCTGGGTGAGATTCGCTGCCAGTGGTTCACTGCGTCCGCGCAGCGTGCTTCGGCGCAGGAAGCTGCTGCGGGGCAGGATGGATTCTGCCAGCAGCCCGTCCCCTTCATCGCGACACTGCACGCGATCACCGCAGACGATCTCCAGATGACGACCCATCGGCCGCGCCATGCGTCGCTCGCCCGCAGCGTCGCGCAGCAGCAGGTGTCGGCCGTAAGTGGCGATGACTTCGGCGATCAAGGTTTTTGTGAACAGCAGATCATGCAACTTCCAGTGAGTGTCCATAGAATGCCACAGGAACGGAACGTAAAGCGCTTGAGGTATCAGTGCAGCATCGCGACAACCTGATCTGGATCGACCTGGAGATGACGGGGCTCAAGACCGACTCGGACAGCATCATCGAGATCGCCACCGTGGTGACCGACGCGCACCTGAATGTTCTGGCGGAAGGTCCGGTATTCGCCATCCGCACGACCGATGAGTTGTTGGGCGGCATGGATGAATGGAACACGCGCCAGCACGGCGCCAGTGGTCTTGTGGCGCGCGTGCGCGCCAGCACCCACAGCCTCGCCGATGCAGAGGCCCGCACCCTGGAATTCCTGCGTGTCTGGGTGCACGGCGGTGTGTCGCCAATGTGCGGCAACAGCATCTGCCAGGACCGCCGCTTTCTGGCGCGGCAGATGCCACAGCTGGAACGATACTTCCACTATCGGAACCTGGATGTCAGCACCATCAAGGAACTGGCCCGGCGCTGGGTTCCGACGTTGCCCGCGGGGTTCACCAAGCAGTCCTCGCATCTGGCGCTGGCAGACATCCATGATTCGATCCGTGAACTGGCTTATTACCGGCAGCATCTGTTCGTGCCGGGCGCGCAGGGTCCTGCATGAGTGCGGCAGGCAACGAAGCGCTGCTGGTCACGAGCTGGCGGGCACGCCCGCATGGCTTCTCCTCGCTGATGGCCCTGTACGAGAGCAACTACCTGCGCCTCCTGCGGCTGTGCGGAGATCCTGCACGCCTGGGCGGCGAACGCGTCTCGCGGGTGGCGGGTGGCTGCGACCTGCGGCTCATCGTGCTGGAGCAGTGCGCCTACACCACCACGCTCGGACTCACGCATCTGTTCCATGATCCTGCTACCGCGAATCCGGGGCTGGATGCGTTGCTGACCTATCCGGATGTGCGCGTGCGGGTCTACTGTGATGCACGTCTCGCGCAGGCACAGCACTGGCCAGCCGATCGGCCCGAGCCATTTGCCAGTGATCCTGCGCAGGCAGAGCGTGAACTGGAGCAGCGCTGGCTCTACAACAACATGTTAAACAAGTGGCTGGAATACTGTCTGGATCTCGGGCATTCGCTCGTCTGAGCTTTGGCCGAGCAGGCAGTTGTGGGATCTGCCCGCGCTGGAGCCGCTAGCTTGCTGTCTGAATTTGCCACCTGGATCAGGAAGCTCTTGCAGAGCCGCGTGGTGCTCACGCATCCCGAAGCGCCGGAGGACACGCGCGTCCTCAACCTGTTCCGCAATCGCGCCGAGCTGAAGAAGGCGCTGGGTGATGCGCAGGATGAATCCCATCGCTTGAAGGACCGCGTGAAGCTGCAGGAGGCGGCCACCGTGCGCGTGCGCGAGCAGCTCGAACTGCTGGAATCGCGGCTGTCAGCGCCGCTGACCGGCCTGCATGCACTGCTGCATTACCAGCTGCGCGATCTCTGGTCCGCGGCCCATTCGCAGGTTGCAGCCCTGGT
>JBDSGY010000083.1:0-3118 GCA_039918755.1 Steroidobacteraceae bacterium | reverse complement strand
CGCCGACCAGGAACGCGGCGATGTAGTACTCCTCGCCGTCGCGCAGCGGATGCAGTTCGAGCGTGCGCTTGACGTCGCGCAGGCTGACGAACCGGTCGATCTTGCCGTCGGAATCGCACGTGATGTCGGCCAGCACGGCCTTGCGCGTTGGCGCTTCATCCAGGCGGTGCACGGGCACGATGGGAAACAGCTGGTCAATGGCCCAGCTGTCCGGCAGCGACTGGAACACCGAGAAGTTGCAGAAATAGGTGTCCGACAGGATGCCTTCGAGCTCCGCCAGCTCTTCGGGAATCTCGTCGAGCTTGCGGGCCGCGTCGCGCACCTTGGTGCAGGTGGCCCAGTACAGCCGCTCCGCCAGGCCGCGATATTCCAGCGACAGCAGGCCGAGCTTGAACATCTGCAGCGCTTCGTCACGCGCCGTCACGGCATCGTGGTAGCACTCCACCAGGCGCCGCGGCGAGACAGTGCGCCAGGCATCGGCCAGGTCCTTCACCGGCTGCGGTGCGCCGGCGCCCGGATCCTGGTCCGCCTTGCTGATCTCGAAACCATCCAGCGCCGACCGGCCGAGCGTGTTGAACACCAGCACGCTGTGGTGCGCCGCGATGGCGCGGCCGGATTCGCTGATGATCATTGGGTGCGGCACATTGCGCGCATTGCAGACACTCGCGATCCGGTACACGACGTCGTTGGCGTATTCAGCCAGTGTGTAGTTCATCGACGATTCGAAGTTGGTGCCGCTGCCGTCATAGTCGACGCCCAGGCCGCCGCCGACATCGATGTATTTCAGGCCCGCACCCAGCTTGTGCAGTTCGGCATACACATGCGCCAGCTCGTTGATGGCTTCCTTCACGCGGCGGATGTCCTGGAGCTGGCTGCCCGGATGGCAGTGCACCAGCTGCAGGCAGTCGAGCATGTCCCTGTCGCGCAGCACCTGCAGCAGCTCGAGGATCTCGGTGACGAAGAGGCCGAACTTGGAGCGGTCCCCTGCCGATTCGCGCCAGCGACCCGAACCTTCACTGGCCAGCTTCACGCGCACGCCGATGCGCGGACGCACGTTGTAGGTCTCCGCGTGCTTCAGGATCAGGGCCAGCTCGGCGAAATTCTCGACCACCGGAATGATGGTGCGGCCGAGCTTCGTCGCAAGCGTGACGGCTTCGATGTAGCTTGAGTCCTTGAAGCCATTGCAGACGATGACGCGATCGGGGGAATCCTCGGTCATCGCCATGACGGCGAGCAGCTCGGGCTTCGAGCCCACTTCCAGGCCGAAGCCCCACTTCGCGCCATAGCGGTAGACTTCTTCCACCACGAGGCGTTGCTGGTTGACCTTGATCGGAAATACGGCGGCATAGCGGTTGCGGTAATCGTTCTCGGCGATCGCCTGCGCGAAGGCATCGGCCAGCCGCTTCAGTCGATGCGCGAGGATGTCGGAGAAACGCACCACCACTGGCGCGCGCAGGTCGCGCGCTGCCAGCCCCTGCACCACCTCGTGCAGATCGATTTCACGATCCGGGGTGGTGTCCGGACGTACGACGATGTGCCCGTTCGGGCTGATCGAGAAGTAGCCCTTGCCCCAGGCGGGAATCTGGTAGAGGTCGAGCGAATCCTCGATGCTCCATCCCTTGGATGATGTTGCGGACTTCGCCTTCATGTCGGAACTCACTGCTCCCCCGTTGCCACCGGACGCGCCGGATCGGTAATCCATTCACTGAAACTGCCTGCATACAGACTGGCGCCGCGATAACCGGCAAGCTCCAGTGCAAGCAGGTTGTGGCACCCGGTGATGCCTGACCCGCACATTGAAACCACCGGCGGCAGTGCCGGATCATCCAGCACATGCGCCCAGCGCTGTTGCAATTGGGCCCGATCCAGGAACTGCAGCGACGGCGTGAGATTGCGGGCAAACGGGTGGTTGATTGCGCCGGGCACGTGGCCAGCAACCGGATCTACGGTTTCATTGCGGCCGGCGAAGCGGTCGGCACCGCGCGCATCCACGAGCGATATGCTGCCTGCCGCGAGGCCCGTCACCACTGCATCGCTCGACAGCACACCGGAAAATTCACGGCTGTGCACCGTGGTGCCTGCCGGGCGCGGCACGGCAGTGTCAGTGCTGTAGCCAGCCGCGAGCCACGCCGCGAAACCGCCGTCCAGCACCTGCACGCCGGCGTGCCCCACGGCACGCAGCATCCACCACAGGCGCGCCGCACAGGCACCGTTGCCCTGATCATACGCAACCACCTGTGACGACGCGGTGACGCCCCAGTGTCCAAGCGTTGCGGCGAAAGCGTCCGCCGTGGGCAGCGGATGGCGGCCGCTGCCAGGCCGGCGCGGGCTGGCAAGGTCTTCATCCATGGAGGCGAACAGGGCACCGGGAATGTGGCCGGCGGTGTACGCATCCCGGCCCCAGCCGGCGTTGCCCAGTTCGTAGCGGCAGTCGACGACAATCAGTCCTGGCGCGCCCAGCAGCCCGTGCAGGGACGGCGCGTCAATCAATGGAGAGCGATCGGGTGGCATGGTCATCCCCGCATCATCGCCCCAAGGCACCATCGCGCACAATTCGCCGCTACAATTTCGCTTCAAAAGTCAGGCATGGAAGAGAACGCGCGGTGATCGACGTCTACTGGGGCAGTGGCAGCCCATATTGCTGGCGTGTGCTGCTGGCGCTGGAGCACAAGGGGCTGGCGTGGCGCAGCCACCTGCTCAACACTGATCTGCAGGAACACAAGTCGCCGCAGATGCTGGCGATGACGCCGCGCGGGCGGCTGCCGGTGCTGCGCGACGGCGACTACGTGGTGTTCGAATCGCTGGCGGTGCTCTATTACCTCGACCTGAAATATCCGTCGCCTCCGCTGTTCGGGCACTCGCCCGAAGAAGCGGGCGTCATCATGCGTGTGATCACCGAATTCCAGGCTTACATCGAGGCCGACCTGATGCGCATCGTCAACGAGCTGCAGTCGCCGACGCCGCGCTTCGGCGATGCGCTTACCCGCGCCATGCATACGGTGGCGCGCGAAGCCCGCACCATCGAGGGCCGGTTGTCGAAGGGCGACTGGATTGTCGGCGAGGCGGTTTCCGCCGCCGATATTGCGATTTATCCTTGCATCCGCCTGCTGCATCGGGC
>JBDSGY010000082.1:0-8164 GCA_039918755.1 Steroidobacteraceae bacterium | reverse complement strand
CCGATCGAATCGTGGGTGTAGACGAGGATCACGCCGAGCTTCATCAACGCCGCCATGCGCACTGCGTTGCGCGCGTAGTCGCTGAACACCAGGAATGTGCCGGCATAGGGACGGAAGCCGCCGTGCAGCGCCAGGCCGTTCATCATCGCCGTCATGGCGAACTCGCGTACACCGTAGTTGATGTAGTTGCCGGCGAAGTCGATTGGCGTGACGGCCTTTGAATCCTTGCGGAAGGTGTTGTTGGAGCCGGTGAGATCGGCGGAGCCACCCACCAGCTCGCCGAGCGAAGGACCGATGGCATTGAGCGCGACCTGGGAGGAGGCACGCGTGGCTTGCGGCGCGGTCACGGCAAGCGCAGCTTCCAGCGCGCGATGCGCGATGGCACCCCAGTCCGCCGGCAGCTCGCCGCTCAGGCGGCGCTTCAGTTCCTGCGCCAGTTGCGGGAACGCCTGCTCGTAAGCGCCAAATTTCTGCACCCATGCCTGCTGCGCGATCGCGCCACGCGGACGCTGGTCCCAGGCGCTGCGGATCGGATCGGGAATCTGGAATGGCTCGTGCGCCCAGCTCAGTCTGGTACGGGTCGCCGTCACTTCGTCGGTGCCGAGTGCCTCGCCGTGCGTAGCCTTGGTGCCGGCCTTGTTGGGCGAACCCCAGCCGATCACGGTGCGGCAGCAGAGGAGGGTCGGGCGTTTGTCATCCTGCAGCGCAGACTGAATGGCGGTGGACACCGCTTCGCCATCATGGCCGTCCACGGCGCGGATCACCTGCCAGCCATAGCTTTCAAAGCGCGCCGGCGTGTCGTCTGCGCACCAGCCGCGCACATCGCCATCGATGGAGATGCCGTTGTCGTCGAAGAAGACGATGAGCTTGCCGAGCGCGAGCGTGCCTGCCAGCGAGCAGGCTTCGTGCGAGATGCCTTCCATCAGGCAACCGTCGCCGACGAACACCCACGTGCGGTGGTCGACCACATCGTGCCCAGGGCGATTGAATTGCGTGGCCAGCAGCTTTTCAGCCAGCGCCATGCCAACCGCATTGGCGATGCCCTGTCCCAGCGGACCGGTGGTGGTTTCGATGCCCAGATGCGGCTCGTGTTCCGGATGACCCGCCGTGCGCGAGCCCAGCTGCCGGAACGCGCGCAGGTCATCGACGGTCAGACCATAGCCACTGAGATTCAACAGCGAATAGAGCAGCATCGAGGCGTGGCCATTGGACAGCACGAACCTGTCGCGATTTGCCCACGTCGGGTCAGCCGGGTTGTGGCTGAGGTAGTCTCGCCAGAGAACTTCAGCGATGTCCGCCATGCCCATCGGGGCGCCGGGATGTCCGGAGTTGGCCGCTTGCACGGCATCCATCGAGAGGGCACGGATGGCATTGGCGAGTTCGCGACGGGTCGGTGTGCTCAATTTAGGGCTGATCCTGGCGGGGCGTGAGTTAAGGAGTCGCGCATTTTCCAGCCTTGCGGCGCGCACCGCAAATCGGAACGCAAAGTGCGGTTGTCAAAGTGTCGGCAGACAGAATGCAAGCTGCCGCGAACCGATGTCACGAATGGGAAGACTGGCCCGATACAGGCGCTGACAGCATGACGACGTTCACCTCGCGGTCAGTTTCGCAGCTGTAAAGTAATTCTCAGCCCGTCCCACTGTTTCCTCCAAGCGACTGAATAATTTGACTAAATCGACTATCAACCTGGTCCAGTTCACTGACCAGCACCTGTTTGGCGATCCGACCCGCGCGCTGCGCGGAGTGGTGACGCTGCCCGCGTTGCGCGCCACTTTGTCTGCCGCACGCAGCGACATTGGCAACAGTGAAGCCATCCTGGCCACCGGCGACCTCGTCAACGACGACGCCGGTGGATACGAGCTGTTCCGCACTGAATTCGCAGCGCTCGGCAAACCCGTGCTGTGCATCCCGGGCAACCACGACGACGTGCCGGCCATGCGCGCGGCCCTGTCAGAGCCGCCCTTCCAGCTGGGTGGTGTCTACGACGCCGGCAACTGGCGCACCATCCTGCTCGACAGCACCATCCCCGGCGAAACCGGTGGTGCCCTGAGTGCCGACAGCATGCGCTTTCTGGAGGCCGCGCTCGCCGGTGCGCCGGACCGGCACGCGCTGGTCTGCCTGCACCACCATCCCATTCCGATGCACAGCCGCTGGCTCGACACGGTCGGCCTTGCCAATGGCAACGAAATGGTCGCGCTGCTGAAGCGCTTCGCCAATGTTCGCGCCGTGCTGTTCGGGCACGTGCATCAGCAGCTTGATCGGGACTGGGAGGGCGTGCGCATGATCGCCACGCCATCCACGTGCTCGCAGTTCAAGCCCCTGTCGGATGACTTCGCCGTCGACAACCAGCCACCCGCATGGCGCACGCTGGCGCTGCACGCCGATGGCCGGCTCGACACCGCGCTGCGCTGGCTCGGAGACTGGCAGGATCCGCGTGCCTAGTGGGTATCGCCCGCAGCACGTGCGGCATCGAGAAACCCAAGCCGCTCCGTCGCCTCGCTGATTTCCAGCAGATTCTGGCGAAAGCCGGCGGATACCGGCAACAACTGGCCAAGCTGGCTGCCCACCCACAACGCGTCATTCATGCGATGCGCACCACAGGGGTAGCTGTCGCCGAGTTCTGCCAGCGCGCGCGCGAGGATCTCGCGTAATTCGACGAACTGATCGGAAGCCAGACCGGCGCCCTGCTCGTCGAGCCATTCCACATCGGCCAGGTTCAGGCCATCCTTCTGAACATCACGTTGCAGGATGCGGAAACGGCGCTCGCCCTGCGCGGTGATGCCGAGCAGGCCATCGGGCATCGCGTCGAAGTCAACGATGCGCGCGAAGCAGCCAACATCGGCAATCGCAGTCAGCCCGCCCACCTCTGCACCATCGCGTATCAGCACCACGCCGAAACCGCTCTGCTCGCGCATGCAGCGCCGCACCATGTCGACATAGCGGGTTTCGAATATGCGCAGCGGGAGCACGGCCTGCGGAAACAGCACCGTGCGCAGCGGAAACAGCGCGATTCGTTCGCTCATTGCCCGCTCTGCAGCGTCTCCAGCAACCGCAGGTGCAGGCCGCCGAATCCGCCATTGCTCATGATCAGCACGTGATCGCCGGCACGCAGGTCCCTGCCCAGTCGTGCAAGCAGTGAATCGATCGAGGATTCCGTCGTGGCCTTCGCACCGATCGCGGTTGCCACGGCGCCTGCGTCCCAGCCCAGATCCGGCGGCGCAAACAGATAGACCGCATCCGCGCCCGCCAGCGACGGCGCCAGCGTGTCCTTGTGCACGCCCATGCGCATGGTGTTCGAGCGGGCCTCGAGCACTGCCACCAGCCGCGACTGGCCGATGCGGCGACGCAGTCCCTCGATGGTGGTGGTGATGGCCGTGGGGTGATGCGCGAAATCATCATAGATGCTGATGCCGGCGGCGCTGCCGGTGAGTTCCATGCGCCTGCGCACTCCCTTGAACGCAGCCAGCGCCGCAATGGCGTGCGCCACCGGCACTCCGGCGTGGCGGGCGGCGGCAATTGCAGCCAATGCGTTGTCGACATTGTGGGCACCGAGCATCGACCATTCCACCGTGCCCTGCGGCACGCCGTCGAGCAGCACCTGGAAGCGCGCGTGATCCGCCCCGGTCAGCCGCACCGACCAGCGCACGGCCGCACCACCATGGCATGAAAATCCTTCGCGTGGCGTCCAGCAGCCGCGTGCGAGCACGTCGTCCAGATTGGCGTCAGCGGCATTGTGAACGACCAGCCCGCTGCCCGGCACGATGCGCAGCAGATGATTGAACTGGCGCTTGATCGACTCCAGGTCGGGATAGATGTCCGCATGGTCGAACTCGAGATTGTTCAAAACAAGCGTGCGCGGCCGGTAATGCACGAACTTGGCCCGCTTGTCGAAGAAGGCGGTGTCGTACTCATCGGCCTCGATCACGAAGAACGGCGCGCTGCCCAGCCGCGCACTGACGTCGAAATTGCCCGGCACGCCGCCGATCAGGAAGCCCGGATCAAGCCCCGCATGGTCGAGGATATGGGCCAGCATGCTGCTGGTGGTGGTCTTGCCATGCGTGCCCGCAACGGCCAGCACCCAGCGGTCCTGCAGCACCGCGCGCGACAACCACTCCGGACCGGACGCATAGGGAATGCCGCGTTCCAGCAGCGCTTCGACCACCGGCTTGCCGCGCGACATCACGTTGCCCACCACCACCACGTCAGGCGCTGGATCCAGCTGCGCGGCATCGAAGCCCTGCACGATCTCGATGCCAAGCGCCGCCAGCTGCGTGCTCATCGGCGGATAGACGTTCTGGTCAGAGCCGGTGACACGATGACCGGCGGCTCGCGCGATGGCGGCGATGCCGCCCATGAACGTCCCGCAGATACCAAGAATATGAACGTGCATCGCTGTCCTGTCGCGTGGCTTAAACGGGAACCGCAGCGGCCGCATCGGCCTGGGGAAAGAGGCTCGCCACCAGCAGCAACGCGAGCAGCTCATTGGCAATCGACAGCATGACGCAGGCGAACATCGGCCACTCGGTGGCGGAGCGCAGGATGCGCGCCATCACCGCCAGTGCCCACACCTCCACCACCAGCCGCAGCATTGCGGCCGGAAACTGCCAGGCGGGATCCTGGTTGTAGGTGGCGAGAAACCAGCCGCTGAACACCAGCGCCGGCGCCAGCACCAGCTGAAACCCGAAGACTGCCGTCAGCGTCTGCAGCGTGCGCGCGGATTTGCCTGCAACGCGCAGCACCAGGCCGAACCAGAAGAGCGTGGCGAAAATGCCGATGGCGATCAATGCGGCCCCATTGCCCTGGAACGGCAGCGGCAGGATCGCCAGCAGCATCGCATCGGGGATGATGGATGCGAGCACCACCAGCACCAGCAGCCCTGCCGAAGACGGGAGGTCTTCCGGGCCCTGGCGCATGCGCGCAATGCCCACCAATGTGTGCAGGATTTCCTGTGTTGCGGTCTTTGGCTCGCTCAATCGTTGCCCCAGTGCGTAAACTCCCGATTCTACATGAGCCCGACACCCCTCTCCGACACCGACTCTTTGGCTGCACTCGCTGCACGCCTGGCCAGTGCGCCTTATGTGGCGCTCGACACCGAATTCCTGCGCGAGCGCACCTACCGGCCGCAGCTGTGCCTGCTGCAGCTGGCAAGCCCTGGTGAAGCCTGCTGCGTGGATCCACTTGCCGACCTTTCCCTGCAGCCGCTGACTGCGGTGCTGGGCAGCGGCGCGCCGAAGATACTGCACGCGGCGAGGCAGGACCTGGAGGTGCTGTGGCCCTTGTTCGGCGCCGTGGCACCTGTTTTCGATACGCAGGTCGCCGCGGCGCTGTGTGGCATGCCGGCGCAGATCGGTTACAGCGAACTGGTGCGCCGTGTGCTGGGCGCCGAGCTCAACAAGGCCGAAACACGCACCGACTGGTCGAAGCGGCCGCTGAGCGATGCACAGCTGCGCTACGCCATCGATGACGTCATCCACCTGGGCGGACTGCGGGACGCGCTAAGCGAGGAACTGGAGAAACTCGGCCGCACGGCCTGGCTGGACGAGGAGCTGCACGACCTCGCGCGCGAAGACCGGCTGTTCGTTGACCCGGAAAAGGCAGTCGAACGTCTGCGCTGGAGCGCCGAACTGGACGCGGACCGCGCGCGCCTGGCGCAACGGCTGGCGGCATGGCGCGAGCGGCGCGCCGCCGAAAAGGATCGGCCCCGCACCTGGATCCTGGACGATGCCGGGTTGCGCGCGCTGGTGCTGCGCGCGCCACGCAATGCTGCCGAGCTCGCAGGTCTGGAAGAACTGCCGCCGGGTTTCCGCGAGCACAGCGGCCCCACCATCCTGGAATTGATCGCCGCGGCGGATCTGCCCGCGCAGCTGCCGCCGCTGGCACAGCGAATGCGCCCGGACGCCGAAGCGCAGGCGCATCTGAAGCACTTGGCCGGCATCGTGCAGAAGAAAGCTGCCGAGCTGGGTCTCGCCTCGGAGCTGCTCGCCACGCGTCGCGACCTGGAGAGCATTGCGCGCGGGGAAGACACCGCGGAAGTGCTGCGCGGCTGGCGCCGCGACGCCGTCGGCGCGGAGCTGTTGGCCGCCGCCTGACGGCCGACCGAAGCCCGACCCGGGCTATTTCTTCCGGGCCGCCTTTTTCTTGCGCGCGGTCTTTACTGGCGCAGCCTTGCGGCGGGCTTTCGTCTTGGCCTTGGCCTTGGCCTTGGCCTTGCCCTTGGCCTTGGCCTTGGCCTTGGGTTTTGCCTTGGCCTTCGCTCTGGTCGCCACCGCCCTGGTCTTGGCTTTCGCCTTCGGTTTGGACCTGGGCTTTACCTTGGCTTTGGCTTTGGGCTTTGCTTTGGGCTTTGCTTTGGGCTTTGCTTTTGACTTGGCCTTCGGCTTTGCCTTCGGCGCCGACACCGTCAGCACATGCACCAGCAGTGCCGTGATGCCATCGATCTCACCCAGGGCATCAATGGACTGCAGCAGCCCCTGCGTGGCGTAATACTTCAGCAACGGCCGCGTCTGCGACTCATAAACCTTGAGGCGTTCGACCACTGTTTCTTCGTTGTCATCCGGCCGCTGGAAGAGCGCCGGATTGCCCACGCAGGACGGACACACGAGTGGCGCACCCACCGGCATCGAATAGATATTGAACACGCGGCCGCAGTTCTGGCAGCTGCGACGCCCGGCAATGCGACGCGTCAGCTCCGCATACGGCACTTCCATCTGCACGACGGCAGTCAGCGGCTTGCCCACCTGCTTCAGCATCACGTCCAGCGCTTCGGCCTGCACGATGTTGCGCGGAAAGCCATCGAGGATGAACCCCTTGGCCACGTCCGCATCGGCCAGCCGCTCGCGGATCATGCCGAGCACGATGCTGTCGTCGACCAGCTTGCCAGCCGTCATTGCATCCTTGGCCGCAAGACCCAGCGGCGTCCCGCGCGCCACAGCGGAGCGCAGCAGGTCGCCGGTGGAAATCTGCGGGATACCGAATCGCTGCACGAGACGCTGCGACTGCGTGCCTTTGCCGGAGCCGGGAGCTCCCAGAAGTACAATGCGCATGAGACCTGTTGTTGTCGTTGAACGTCGGGGCACAGTACCGATACGCTCTCGCCCGGTCAAACCATCCGCGTAGCCGCCGGAGTCGCCATGAGCAGATCCACTTCCCGCCCCCGCAACGCCTTCTATGCCCAGTCGGGTGGCGTCACGGCAGTGATCAACGCCTCGGCCGCCGGGGTGATAGATGCTGCGCGCAAGCATCACCGGCACATCGGCAAGGTCTTCGCCGGCCGGCACGGCATCATCGGCGGCCTCACCGAGGACCTGATCGACACCAGCGCGGAGTCCGCTGCCACGATCAAGGGCCTGCGCTACACCCCAGCCGGCGCCTTCGGGTCCGCCCGCTTCAAGCTCAAGGGACTGGACCAGAACCGGGCCGAGTACGAGCGCCTGATAGAGGTCTTCAAGGCCCACGACATTGGCTATTTCTTCTACAACGGCGGCAACGATTCGATGGATACCGCCCACAAGGTCTCGCAGATCGGCGAGGCGCTGGGCTATCCGATCATCTGTGTAGGCATCCCCAAGACGGTGGACAACGATCTGCCGTTGACTGACTGCTGCCCGGGGTTTGGCTCGGTGGCCAAGTACATCGCGGTCTCGACGCGCGAGGCCGCGCTCGACGTGGCCTCGATGGCGCGCACTTCGACGAAGATCTTCGTGCTCGAAGTGATGGGCCGCAACGCTGGCTGGATCGCCGCCGCCGGCGGACTGGCCGGAGAGAAACCCGGCGACGCGCCGCACATCATCCTGTTTCCGGAAATCGCTTTCGACCAGTCCGCGTTCCTGGCAAAGGTAAAGCAGAGCGTGGACAACAACGGCTACTGCGTCATCGTCGTGTCGGAAGGCACGAAATATCCGGACGGCAGGTTCCTTGCGGAAGCGGGCACGCGGGATGCCTTTGGCCACGCGCAGCTCGGCGGTGTCGGCCCCGTGGTCGCGCAGATGGTGAAGGAAGAGCTGGGCTACAAATATCACTGGGCCGTGGCCGATTATCTGCAGCGCGCCGCGCGCCACATTGCCTCGAAGACGGATGTCGACCAGGCCTATGCCGTTGGCAAGGCCGCGGTCGAATATGCAGTGAAAGGCATGAACGCCGTGATGCCGGCCATCATCCGCAAGTC
>JBDSGY010000081.1:0-3733 GCA_039918755.1 Steroidobacteraceae bacterium | reverse complement strand
GTCTGTTTCCACCTCTCTGTCCATGGCCGCCGTCGCGCCGCGCGCAGCATTGGCCGGATTGCGGGGCACACGTTTTCCCTATGCCATCGCCATCGCGGTGGGCACCCTCGCCGTCATGTTATTGGGGCCCGCACTATGATCGGTTACGCGCGCCCGGCCTTCACTCTGGAGTTCGAGGCGCCGCTGGAGCTGGCGCGGCTGTCGCGGCTGGCACCGCGCCCCACCACCATCGCGGAAACCGGCCTGGCGACGCCTCTGCTGCTCGACCTGACGCTGAAGTTGCTGGGAAATTTCGGCGTGATGTCGCTGGCCGAGCTCAACGCCCGCCTCGGCCTGCCTGGTGTCATAGTCGAGCAGCTGTTGTTGAACCTGCGTACTGAGGCGCTGGTAGAAGTGCGCAGCCGTCTCGGCATCGAGGGGGAGCTGCGTTACGGCCTGACCGACCGTGGTCGTGCGGCCGGCCACGACTCACTTTCCCGCGGGGGTTATCTGGGGCCGGCGCCCGTGCCGCTGGACGACTATTCGGATCTGGTGGCGGGGCAGTCCATTCGCCGCCGCCGGATCGAGCGCGATGTGCTGAGCAAGGCCATCGGCGTCACGTCCATTGCGGCAGATTTGCTCGATCAGCTCGGCCCGGCGCTCAATTCCAACCGTGCCACCCTGCTGTACGGTCAGCCCGGCACCGGCAAGACTTACATTTCCCAGAAGCTGGCCAGGGTGCTGCCGGATCTGGTGCTGGTGCCGTTTGCCATTGCGGTCAATGACACCATCATCCAGGTCTTCGATCCGCAGGTACACGTGCAGGTGGCGATGCATGGCCAGGCGCAGTCCACCCAGCTCGCGCATGGCTGGGACCTGCGGTACGCGTGCTGCGAACGTCCGGTGGTCACCGCTGCCGGCGAACTGACTCTCGACATGCTCGAAGTGCAGCGCGATATCGTGGCCCGCACCTGGAGCGCGCCGCTGCAGCTCAAGGCCAACAACGGCGTTTTCCTCATCGATGATCTGGGTCGGCAGCGCACATCGGCGCGCGCATTGTTCGATCGCTGGATTGTGCCGATGGAAGAGGGCCGCGACTTTCTGTCGGCCGGCAGCGGTCAGCATTTTGCGGTGCCCTTTGACCAGATGCTGATATTTTCGACCAATCTCGATCCGCGGGAAATTGCCGATGAGGCATTCCTGCGTCGCATCGGCTACAAGATCGAGTTCAAGCCCTGCACCACCGCGCAGTTCGGCGAAATCTGGCGCGGCGTCTGCAAGGATCGCAATGTCTTCTACGATGCTGGCGTTCTCATGCACGTCCTGACGAAGCATTACGGCCAGAGTGGCGAGCCGCTGCTGCCGTGCCATCCGCGCGATCTAATCGCCATGGCCATCAACTGGAAGGTGTACCAGGGGATGCCGAACGAGCTCGATGAAACGGCGCTCGACTGGGCCTGGCGCAATTATTTCGTCCATCCTGCGGCCACCGGCGGGTCGGCCGCCCCCCGCACCCAACCCTGAGAGAACCAAACCATGTTGCGCGGGCGCGGAATAGTACTGATCCTGATGTCCCTGGCAATGGCCGGTGGCGCGGCGTTGCTCGCCACGCGCTGGATGAATGCAAGGGCCGCGTCACTGGATGCCGGCAGGGCCGTGCTCGACACGGTGGTGGTGGCCGCCATCGAGATACCTTTCGGTACCAAAGTGGAAGCGCGGCATCTCACCACCGTGCAGATGCCGGTCGGGTCGCATTCCCGGGATGTGTTCAGTTCCACCGATGCCGTGATTGGCAAGGTGGCCAAGACCGGGCTGCTGCAGGGTGAAATCCTGATGACGCCGCGGTTCATCGAAAGCGGCGCCGGCAGTACGCTGGCTGCCGTGGTGTCGCCCAACATGCGGGCCGTGTCGATCCGCGTCGATGATGTGGTGGGTGTTGGGGGATTCCTGCTGCCGGGCAATCACGTCGATGTCATCGCGTCGCGCGAAGAAAAGGATGGCAAGGCCAGCGCCGAAACCATCCTCAGTGACATCAAGGTGCTGGCCGTGGACCAGTCAGCCGCTACCGAGAAGAACGAACCGGTGGTCGTGCGTGCCGTCACGCTGGAAGTGAGTCCCGAAGGGGCCGAACGGATCATGCAGGCGCGCGAAGTCGGTCGCCTGCAGCTCACGTTGCGCAACCCGCTCGACGATTCGGTGCACGTCACCCAGAGAGACGCGCCCAAGCCTGTCCCAGTCGTACGTGCCGCGCCGCGGCGCGTAACCGCGACGCCGCTGCCCACCATTCAGGTCATCCGTGGTACCTCCACGGGTGCCCGAGCCGGTTCGTGAAGGAGTACTGCATGTTGTTCCGTGATTCAGCCCCCTCGAAAACCCGGAGGTTGCCGCGAGTGCCGCTGTGCATGCTGATTGGCACCTGTGCGCTGTTCGCAACGGCGGCCAGCCAGGCGGCGCAACCAGTGGCAGCGCTGCGACAGGTGACGCCGGGCAATGCCATGCAGCTGCAGGTGCCGCTGTATCAGTCACAGGTGGTGTCGCTCGACCAGCCGGCGGCGCGCGTATCGATTGCCAACCCGGATGTCGCGGACCTGGTGGTCATTTCGCCGACGCAGTTCTACGTGCTGGCCAAGGACATCGGCATGACCAATGTGCTGGTGTGGGACCGCGCCGACTCGGTCATTGCCACAGTCGATGTGAGCGTCACGCATGACCTCGGCAGCCTGCGCAGCAAGCTGGCAGCGCTGTTGCCGGGCAACCAGATCGCCGTGACCTCCGCCCAGCGCAACATCGTGCTCAGCGGCCAGGTCGCGAATGCCATCGCGGCCGATACCGCAGTGCGTATTTCGCGTGGTTACCTGGCGCAGGTGCAAACCGCGAAGCAGACCGAGCAGTTCCAGCAGGAATCCGCCTCGAAGCGCGATGACAAGTCCGTGGGCGAGGTGCTGAACCTGCTGGAAATCGGCGGTGCGCAACAGGTGATGCTGCAGGTAAAAGTAGCTGAAATCTCGCGCACCGAGCTCAAGCGCCTGAATGCGCAGTTCAACTCCATCGGCATGGATGGTAAATGGAGTGTGGGTGGAGTGAACGGCGGGGCCAGCTTCCCGGATGCGAAGTTCGCGCCCAACGACCTGCGCGTGCCGGTGTTCAACCATGCACCGGTTATCGGCCCGGTGATCGACGAATTCATGCCGAATGCAATCGGCATCCCGGATGCGGGCTTGTTCACCAGCTTCCTCAGTGGCGATTTCCTGTTCAACATGGCCATCGATGCTGCGCGTGAGAATGGCCTGGCCAAGGTGCTGGCCGAGCCCACCATCACCACGCTGACCGGGCAGGAAGCCAAGTTCCTGTCTGGCGGTGAATTTCCCATCCCAGTGCCGCAGGATCGCACCGGGGTCACCATCGAGTTCAAGGAATACGGCGTGAGCCTCAAGATGCTGCCGACGGTGCTCAGCAACGGCCAGATCAACGTGAAGCTCGACGTCTCGGTCAGCGAATTGCAGACCGGCAGCAATGTGTCGCTGAGCCCTGCCTCGAGTGATGCCAACTTCTTCATTCCCGCGCTGACCAAGCGCAGCGCGGCGGGCACGGTGGAGCTGGCCGATGGCCAGACCATAGGTCTTGCAGGGCTCATCAACGAGAACATGCGGTCGGTGGTCACCAAGTTTCCCGGCCTGGGATCAATACCCATACTCGGCGCTCTGTTCCGCAGCCAGGAATGGCTCAAGGGCGAGACCGAACTTGTGATCCTGGT
>JBDSGY010000080.1:0-4410 GCA_039918755.1 Steroidobacteraceae bacterium | reverse complement strand
GACCCTGGATCTGGTCGTATTGGTGCGCCTTTTCCCAGATGCGGATGAACGCATCCTGCAGCACGTCTTCGGCGGCGGCCCGAGTGCCCAGCATGCGCATCAGAACAGCCAGGAGCTGCGGCGCGCAACGCGTATACAACAACTGCAGGGCGGCACGATCCCGCACTGCACAACGTTGCAGCAGGCGCTCCAGCTCCTGATTGTCCAGTGCATGCACGAAACCCTGCTCCATGTGCTTCATACGCGCCAGCGATGAATCCGGATTCAGCTTCCGGCGGGAAGTTAAGAATATTTCTGCGCCTGCGAAAAGTTTCCGCCGCCGCTGCATCCGCGATCCGCGACACCTCGTACGGGATATGTAACCAGCACTCACCCGACCTAAATTTCAAGGAATCCCATGAAAAGCACAACCAGCGCGCGGCAAGCCGCGCAATACCGCCGAGCCCTGCTCGCCGCCCTCGGCCTGCTGCCGCTTGCGGCGCCGGTGCTCGCATCGAGCCATCGCGAAGCCCCCTTCATCACTGAACAGCCGAAGGTCGACGGCACCGACTTCTACGCCTTCAGAAGCTATGAGCCGGGCAGGGCCGGCTATGTGACCCTGATCGCCAATTACCAGCCACTGCAGTCTGCCTATGCCGGCCCGAATTACTACACGATGAATCCGGATGCCCTGTACGAGATTCACGTCGACAACAACGGCGATGCAGTCGAAGACGTCACTTTCCAGTTCCGCTTCGCGACCACACGCCGCAACATCGCGCTGAACATCGGTGGCAAGAGCGTCGCCATCCCGCTGGTGCAGGCCGGACCGATCTCCACCGTGAACCCCGCAACGCAGAATGTCGCAGAAACCTACACCGTGAAGATGATCCGCGGACCACGCCGCGGCAGCGGGCCGGTGTCCATCACCAACGCCAACACCAACTCGGCGCTGTTCGACAAGCCGGTGGACAACATCGGCACCAAGACCATTCCGGACTATGCCGCCTACGCCGCACGCTTCGTCTATGACGTGAACATTCCTGGCTGTGGCACCAGCCGCCTGTTCGTCGGCCAGCGCAAGGACCCGTTTGTGGTCAACCTTGGCGAAACGTTCGATCTGGTCAACATCAAGTATCCGGCGGTCGAGTTCAACGCGAATGCCGAACGCAACGCGCCGGATTCGCTGGCCTATGCCAACACCACGAGCCTGGTTGTGGAAGTACCTATCGCCTGCCTGACCAATGGCAGCGATCCGGTCATCGGCGCATGGACCAGCGCCAGCCTGCGTCAGGGACGCCTCCTGAATCCCGATCCGAAAGATCGCGAGGCCGGCCGTAACGACGCGAGCAAGGTCGGCGGCGCGTGGACGCAGGTTTCGCGCCTGGGCATGCCGCTGGTGAATGAAGTCGTCATCGGACTCAAGGACAAGGACCGCTTCAACAGCAGCGCTCCTGCGCAGGATAGCCAGTTCGCAGACTACGTCACCAATCCGACACTACCCGCGCTGGTTGAATCGCTGTTCAGCACGGCGGGCGTGCAGGCACCGAAGAACTTCCCGCGCACCGATCTGGTGACGGCATTCCTGACCGGCATCCCCGGTCTGAACAAGCCGGCAACCGTGAAGGCGTCGGAAATGCTGCGTCTAAACACCTCGACGCCCGTGGTCGCAAAAGGGGCGCAGAACCGTCTTGGTGTGATCGGTGGCGACACGGCTGGTTTCCCGAACGGACGCCGGCCTGGTGATGACGTCGTCGATGTCTCGCTGCGCGTTGCGATGGGCTTGCTGTGCACCCTGAACAATACGGCCGCATTTGGCTGCCTCACGGCGGATGCGCCTTCCGGTGCGATTCGCTTCACCGACGGCGCCTTCATCGATGACAGCTCCATCAACGCTGCGTTCCCGTACCTGAAGACGCCATTGCCTGGCTCTCCGAATGGCCAGAACGGTCTGCCCGCCAACAGCAACTAGGCGCAGGCCAGCCACAGGAGAAATTCATGAAACGACACATTGCTATCGTGGCCGCGCTGGCCATTGCAGGGACGATCACCGGATGCGGTGGTTCGGACTCGGGTTCCGCGCCGGGTCCGGGAGGAGGAGGAGGAGGTACGCCAACGCCATCGGCAATGGACACCTTCTTCACCGCCGTGAAGTCGCTCATTTCCACCAGTGACGACACTGCGCAGCCAGCGGCCATGGACGGCTACGCCGCCACGACGCCGGAAGACACTGCACCGGAAGCCATCTACTGAGATGTTCACATCCCTGAAACTGTGGATCGGACTGGGGCTGGCGCTTGCGCCAGCCCTGGTGCCGGCAGCTCCCTTCCTGCCGGCAGGCGATGAAGTGGTCCTGGAGACCCTGCCGGTCCGTTCCGATCCCGCACTGGCCGGGCTACGACAGCAGCGCCTCGCCGTGCAGCACGATCCCTCCAACCTCGACGCCAGACTTGTACTGGCGCGCAATTACATCGAGGCCGCGCGCCGCAATGGCGACCCCCGCTTCCTGGGCTATGCCCAGAAAACTCTTTCCGAATGGCCGGATGGCGCGCAGGCGCCAGCACCGGTTCGCGTGCTGCGTGCCACCGCCCTGCAGTCGCTGCATCAGTTCGCCGCGGCGCTGCACGAGCTGGATGGCGCGCTTCAGCAAAGTCCCGCCAACGCCCAGGCATTGCTGACGCGCGCTACCGTGCTGCAGGTCCTAGGCCGATACACCGAGGCGCAGCGTGACTGCGCGGCGCTGCTGCGCAGCTCCGGCGAAATCGCCTCGGGCCTGTGCCTCGCAAGCATTGCCAGCGCCACGGGCCATCTGGACAACGCCAGGACGCTGGCACAACGCGCACTGGACCATGTTCCGGACAATGACCGGGTGCTGAAACTGTGGGCCAGCACTGTGCTTGCAGAAACCGCCACGCGCGAGGGCGATCTGCCGCTGGCGAAGCACTATTTCCAGCAGGCGCTTGTCATCGATGCCTCGGATCGATACGCGCGCGCTGCGTACTGCGACCTGTTGCTCGACATGGGCGAGCCGCAGGCGGTGCTCGACCTCACCGCTGCACTCTTGAAGGACGACAACCTGCTGCTGCGACATGCCGCGGCACTCAAGGCATTGTCCCGGGCAGCCATCCCGGGTGCCGCCGACCCATGGCAATCGCAACTCCAGCAGGACATCCGCGAGCTTGCCGCACGGCACGCCGCAGCGACACAACGCGGTGATCGCACCCATCTGCGCGAAGCGGCGCGATTCGAGCTTGAACTTCGCGACAATCCGCGTGCGGCCCTGAAGCTGGCGCAGGAGAACTGGCAGGTGCAGCGGGAACCTGCAGACGTCCGTGTGCTGCTCGAGGCCGCACGCGCCAGCGGCGACGAGGTCGCTTTGAAGGCAGTCGTGGCGTGGATGCAGACGTCCGGCCTGCGGGACGCAGGCATTACTGCACTGCTGAAGACCTGATGCCATGAGCCAGCTTCTGCATCGCTGGACCGCCATCGTCATGCTGGCACTGTGCTGGAGCCTTCCCGCGCATGCGCACAAATCCAGTGACAGCTATCTGCATCTCACCGTCCAGGATTCCGACGTCGTGGGCCGGTGGGACATCGCCCTGCGCGACCTGGATGTCGCGCTCGATCTGGACGGTAACGCCGACGGGCAGATCACGTGGGGTGAAGTCCGTCAGCGCAATGACGAGATCGCAAGCTTCGCGCTGCAGGCCCTGACCCTGCGCAGCGCTGGCAGCGTGTGCATCCCCGGCGGCAGCACGATGCTGATTGACCGCCACTCGGATGGCGCGTACGCGGTGCTGGAATTCACCGCCCGCTGTGCAGGCAACGTCACGCAGCTGCAGGTTGCGTATCACCTGTTTGCCGACCTGGATGCGGGCCACCGCGGCCTGCTGAACGTGGCTTTGGGCGGACAGGTCTACACACAGGTGCTCGGTCCCGCAGCGCCCTTGGCGGAAATCGGCGCGGCGCGGCTGCCCGCGTGGCGACAGATGTCCGGCTATCTGGTAACCGGCATCCAGCATATCTGGAGCGGATTCGATCACCTGCTTTTCCTGTTCTCCCTGCTGCTGCCGGCAGTGTTGCTGCGCCGGGGGGAGAGGTGGGAACCTCAGTCGCGCTGGCAGCCCGCCGCCATGGAAGTGTTCCGTGTGGTCACTGCCTTCACCGCCGCACATTCCCTGACGCTGGGCCTCGCGACCTTCGGTGTCCTCCATCCGCCGGCCCGACTTACCGAATCCGCAATTGCCCTCTCGGTCGTGGCCGCCGCGCTGAACAATGTCTATCCACTCGTCTCCGGCAAGCGCTGGCTGGTGGCGTTCTGCTTTGGACTCATCCATGGCTTTGGATTCGCCAGTGTGCTCAGTGATCTTGGTCTGCCGCGTGCCTCACTGGCCCTCGCGCTGGTGGGCTTCAACATCGGTGTCGAGGCCG
>JBDSGY010000079.1:0-8003 GCA_039918755.1 Steroidobacteraceae bacterium | reverse complement strand
GCAGCTCGAATCAGTGGCGTCCGCTGCGCTGGTGCCGCAGGATACCGTCGATGTGCTGGTCAGTGCCTACCAGAGCTACCGCCTCATGGCGCACCGGCGCTCGCTGGAAGCCCAGGGCGGGGTGCTGGAGGCTGGCGTGTTCGAGGCAGAACGCAGTGCGGTGACCGCCATCTGGCGCGACACCATGGGCGAGTCCGTATAATCTCGCTCCATGTCCAATCCAGCCACCTTGCTGCCCGCCAATGCCGCGCGGACCTATGAAGTGGACGAGGCCGACCTGCCTCTGTCCTGTCCCATGCCCGATATGACGCTGTGGAATTCGCACCCGCGCGTGTATCTGCCGATCGAACAGACGGGCAGCGCCAAGTGCCCGTACTGCGGCTCTGAATTCACGTTGCGCCGCTGAGCTTCCTCGAGGAACAACCACTTCGGCTGCTGCGCACGGCGGTGCGCGGGCCAGCCGGCCAGGGTGCCGTGCTCGCCAATGCGGCGGCTGGCGTGGAAGTCACGGTTCCCTGGTTCGAACCGCGCTTCTGGATTGCCCGCGGCCAGGTCGTTGGCAGTCATGCCGGCAGGGGCAGCGCTTTCGTGTTCGAACATGCCGCGCGACGGTTCGTGCTGCGGCACTACCGCCGCGGCGGGTTGATGGCGCGCATCAGCGACGACCGCTATCCATGGCTGGGCGAAACACGCACGCGGGCGATGGCCGAGCTGCAGCTGACAATGCGGCTGCATGCTGCCGGCCTGCCCGTGCCGCTGCCCATCGCGGCGCGCTATGAACAGCAGGGCATGGCCTATCGTGCCGACATCATCACCGAATACCTCGCCGACACGCAGACGCTGGCACAGCGCCTCGATGCCGGGGAAGTAAGTCTGGATATCTGGGCTGCCATCGGTCGCTGCATCCGCCGCTTCCAGGATCATGGTCTGTGTCATGCGGACCTCAATGCGCACAACATCCTGCTGCGCGATGATGGCGAAGTATTCCTGATCGATTTCGATCGCTGTGCGCGACGGTCCCCCGGTCTCTGGCGCGACGCCAATCTTGCGCGTCTGCGCCGCTCACTGGATGCGCTGGAGGACGGCCGCCGCCAGCGACGCTTCGATGACACGCAGTGGCAATGCCTGCTGGCTGCCTGGTTCTGATGCCACGCTGGGCATACATCCTCGCGCTCCGTCTGCTGTTGCCATTCGCTGTGCTGTGGTTCCTGTGGCGTGGCTGGCGCAATCACGCCTATTACGGCCGCCTGCGTGAACCGCTGGCACTGGGCATCAAACCCCGCGTCGACCGCCCGGTGTGGCTGCATGCCGCTTCGGTTGGTGAAGCGCAGGCACTGGGCGGATTGCTGCGCGGATTGCTGCAGTTGCCAGCGCCGCCGCCAGTGCTGCTGACGGTGGGCACGCCCACCGGACTTGCCCGTGCCCGCGAGCATTATCGTGACCTGCCGCAATTGACCCTGCAGTTGGCGCCGTGGGATCTGCCCGGCATTGCAGCGCGCTTCCTGCGGGTAAACAGGCCGCGCGCTGCGGTGTTCATCGAAACGGAACTGTGGCCGGGCCAGATCGCGGCCTGCGCCGTAGCAGGCGTGCCACTGGCACTGGTCAGCGCGCGGATGTCCCCGCGCTCACTGGGCCGTTATCAACGCTGGGCGCCCCGACTGATGCAGGAGGCGGTGCGTACGTTTGCGGCCATCGGGGCACAAAGCGAGGCGGATCGTGATCGCTTCATCGCGCTGGGTGCCGCGCCCGCGCGCGTGCAGACCACCGGCAACCTCAAGTTCGACTTCCGGCTGCCGGCGGATGTGCGCGAGCAAGGCGACAGGCTCCGCGATGTCTGGGCTGCGGAGCGACCACTATGGGTGGCGGGCAGTACGCATGCCGTGGAAGAAGGCATCTGCATCGATGCGCAGCGGCAGCTGGTTGCCAACGCGCGCGCGCAACAGCGGGCGGTGCCGCTGCTGCTGCTGGCACCGCGCCGACCAGAGCGTTTTGCTGAAGTAGCGCGCTGGCTGACCACGCAGGGTCTGAAGTTTGCGCGTATCTCCGAAGGTGAGGATGCGCTCACACGCCAGGTCGATGTGCTGCTGCTGGATGCCATGGGTGCGCTGCTGGGCTGGTATGCCGCAGCCGACGTGACGTTTGTTGGCGGCAGCCTCGTGCCCGTTGGTGGCCACAATCTGCTGGAGCCCGCGGCGCTGGGCAAGCCATTGCTCGCCGGACCCCATAGCTTCAATACACCGGATGCCACGCGCCTGCTCGCGACGGCTGGTGCATTGACCACGGTCGCGAACGCCGACGAGCTGGCGCGGGCGGTGGAAGGCTTTCTTACCGACGCGGCGCGTGCACAGCGCAGTGGCGGCAATGCGGTGGCGGTGGTGGCCGCCAACCGCGGCGCGGCCGAGCGCGCGCTGGCAATGATCGCCGCGCTGCCGCCGGCCGCCTGAAAGTTACTGTGCCGGTGGCGCTGCCGCAGGTGGCGTAACAGCTGGCGGAGTGGGCGAAGTTGGTGCCAGCGGCACAGTCGATGTGGGCGCCGTCGGCGTAACCGTCAGCAGGCGGTTGATCTCCTCGATCGTGCCGCGATCGAGATTACCCGCTGCCAGTCGCAGCTGGATCATGTTGTTCAAATACGAATACTTGGCGGCGGAATAGCTGGTCTCGGCCTGGATCAGCCGCTGCCGCGAGGTCAGAACGTCGACGGACGTGCGCGTGCCGACTTCATAGCCGGCCTCGGTGGCGGCCAGCGCCGTGCGGCTGGATTCCAGCGCCTGCTTGAGTGCCTGTACGCGCGCGATTTCGCTGTTCACTCCCAGGTAAGCATCGCGGGCGGCGCGTTCGGTGCTGCGCGAGGTGCGCTCGAGGCGCTCCTTCGAGGCGATCCACAGGTACTGGCTCTGGCGCACGCGCGACTGCGTGGCACCGCCACTGAAGATTGGCACGGTGAGCTGCAGGGTCAGCGACTTGCCGTCGTTGCCGTTGCTGGTGGGGGTGAAGGTGCCATCGGGATTCTGCGTAGTCGTGAAGATGGTACGGCCATCGCCTTCAGTGTGATTGCGGCCAGCAACCAGATCGAGCGTGGGCAGATGGCCGCCGAAGGCGGTGCGCACCTGGTCGCGCGCGATGTCGGCAGCCAGGCGGCTGGAAATCAGCGACGAGTTCTGTTCCATCGCGATGCGCACCCAGTCTTCTTCCGAGGCGGGCGTGGGTGACAGCAGCGGCATGTCGGGACCAGGTTCATTGAGGATGGCCGGCTTTTCACCGATGGTGGCGCGCAGCTGCTCTTCGGCACTGGCCAGCGTGCGCTTCGCGGCGATGACCGCAGCGGCTGCATTGTCGCGTTCGGCGCGGGCATCCTGCACGTCGGTGATCGCGATCAGCCCGACTTCGAAGCGGCGATCGGATTGTTCCAGCTGGCGCGAAATGGCGTCGCGCGCGGCTTCCTGCGCCCGCACGGTGTCCTGCGCATTCAGTACCGCGAAGTACTGCTGCGCAACCCGCTGCGCCATGGCCTGCAGCTGCGAGATGTAGTCAGCTTCTGCCTGTGCCACTTCGCTGTTGGCCGCACGCAGGGCGACCCAGTTGTTCCAGCTGAAAACGCTCTGGCGGATATTCAGACCCCAGGTCTTGGTGGTGTTGATCGAATCGGTGCCGGAGGTGGATGGCACCAGCACTCCGTTCAGGACCTGCGGGCTGGTGGAATTGCCGTCGCCCCAGGTGCGGCCCTTGGTTGCCTGGCCCGCGATCTGCGGCAGCAGCGATGCGATGGCCTGTGGCCGGGCTTCGCGCTGCGCCAGTCGATTGGCTTCGGCTTCGCGGATCTGCGGGTCATTCACCAGCGCCCGGTCATAGACCGAGAGCAGGTCTGCGCCGCTGGCTGGCATGGTCGCCACCAGCAATGTGGCGACGCCGCTGAGACCCGACCAGAGAATTCCGCGTTTCATGTGTCTTCCTGAGTTCTTTTTAGACAATCCGGATTAAGAGCCGCTCCGCGAGATCGAAGTTCCCGCCCCGCGGCTTTCAGAACACGAAGGTGCTGAGCGTAACGGCGTGCGTCAAAGGGTCTGTGACCGTTTCGAACAGGCTGTGCACGTCACGGGCCCCTGCATTGTTCAGTCTCACGAGCTGCGCTTCCATTACAGGTGCGGTGCCGGCAACAACGAACAGCCTTCCACCAGGCTTGAGCAGCGATTCGAACCGTGGGTCATAGACAGGCAGGGAGCCGGTGACAACCACCACGTCATATCCCGGCGCGGCTGGCTGCCAGCTGTAGGCGTCCGCGTCTTCGACGCTGGCGTTGCCAATGCCTTCGGCCTGCAGATTGAGACGGGCCTGGCGTGCAAGCTGCGGACGGATTTCGAGGCTGTGTACCTGCGCACCGAGCAGTGCGAGACAGGCGGTGAGGTAGCCTGACCCGGTGCCGATTTCGAGGACCTGGTCGCTGCGACGGACGGTGACCGCCTGCAGGATGCGACCCGCCACGGTAGGCGTGAGCATGTGCTGGCCGTCTCCCAGTGGAACAGCGAGGTCGCCATAGGCCGCGCCTTGCCACGCCACCGGCACGAAGGTCTCGCGCGGCAACCGGTCGAAAACGGCAAGAACTTCAGGAGGCAGGACCGACCAGGCACGAACCTGCTGGTACGTCATTTGGGCGCGGGCGAGGGTGCTAGGCTGCATGGCTTGAGAATATCAGGTAGCTGATCATTTTAGTTTAACGCTGGCAGCAACTTAAGCCAAAACTTATGTCGTGCCGGGCCTGTTGCTAAACGGCGACTACGCTATTCTGCCCGCTGCAGCGACGACCGGTTTCACAACTTTCAGGGCAAACGATGTCGGTTTTGGGGCTTTTGAGCCTGATGTTTGCGTTTGCAGCACTGATCTTCCTGATCCTGTGGCTGTTCCAGTTGCGCGACGCCAAAGCGCTGGTCAGGTTGTCGCAGGCTGTGCAGGCCGCCTCGATCGGCAACAAGGTGGCCGAACGGGTCGACTTCGAGACCGATCACGCCGATCTCTCCGGCCTCGCCGCCGCGGTCAATCATCTGTTGCAGCGAGCGCGTCGTGCGCCTTCCGGCAGCGGTGCGGGCGGACTGTTCACGCAGGTGGGCGACCGCGTGCATGAAGTCGTGTTGCTGCACCGCGAAGTCATCATCTACGCGAATCCCCAGTTCGCGCAGCTGCTCGGCGTGGATCGCATGGAAGTGGTGGGCCGCCGGCTCGCTGAACTGGTGCCACCGGACCAGGCCGAGCTCGTGGCGCAGAACCTCTCGCGCTGCCTCTCGGGCGATGATGTGCATGCCCGTTTCGAGATCGACCTGATCGGCATGCAAGGCCAGCTGTCGCGGCTGGAAATTTCCAACACGCCAGTGGATTTCGAGGACAGTCGCGCGCTGTTGATCACCGGGGTGGAAGTGATTCCCACGCAGAGCGTGCAGACGCTCGGTGGCGGCACCGGCATATTCGAGATCGGCGGCCGTTCGCGAGCGCGCCTGGCGCTGGAGTCGCTGGGCGAAGCGCTGATCACGACCGACACGGCAGGGCGCATCGACTATGCGAATCCGGCTGCGGCGCTGCTGCTCGGCCTCGACATGAAGACGCTCGACGGCCGCACGGTCGACCAGGTGATTGCACTGGTGGATGAAACCGATCGCAAGCTGCTGAAGGATCCGATCGATCTGGCGCTGCGCGGCACCACCACCGTCGGGCTTGGCCGGCGCGCTTTCCTGCTGTCCCGCAGCGCCGGCTCCGAGCGCTCGATCGAGCTCACCGCCTCGCCCCTGCGCAGTCGCGACAACGCCGCCGAAGAGATCACCGGCGCCGTGGTGCTGTTGCACGATGTCACCGAGCTGCGTGGCATTACGCGGCAGATGTCCTATCAGGCCACGCACGATGCGCTGACCGGTCTGGTCAACCGCTCCGAGTTCGAGCGGGCGCTGGCGGAGGCGCTCGAAACAGCGCGTCGCGGAGAAGCGTCGCATGTGCTGTGCTTCATCGACCTGGACCATTTCAAGGCAGTCAACGACACCAGTGGCCACCAGTCAGGCGACAGCCTGCTACGCGAAGTTGCCAAGCTGATGCGCGAAGCCGTGCGTGACTCGGACATCGTGGCACGCGTGGGCGGTGACGAGTTCGCGCTGCTGCTGCCGCGCTGCCCGCTGCCGAAAGGTCGGCAGATCGCCGACGACCTGGTGCGCACGGTGGGAGAACATCGCTTCGTGTGGCGCGACCGCATCCATACCGTGGGTGCGAGCGTCGGCCTGGTGGAACTGGCGCGTGACAGTGGGAGCGTCGAGGAGATCCTCGCGGCGGCGGACTCCGCCTGTTATGTAGCCAAGAAGCAGGGCGCCGGTCGCGTCGTGGTGTATTCGGCGCGCGATGAAGTGACGGCACGCCACAGCGGCGAGATCCACTGGTTGCGCATCCTGCAGGCGGCGCTGCGCGACAACCTGTTTCGCCTCTACTGGCAGCCGATCGTGCCGGCCTATGGCCAGACCGGCACGGGTCCTTCGATGGAAGTGCTGGTGCGGCTGGCGAACGAACAGGGCCAGGAACTGGCGGCGATTGACGTGGTGCACGCGGCCGAGCGTTACCGCCTGATGGGGCTGGTGGATCGCTGGGTGCTGCAGACTACGTTCACCGCGCTGGGGCGTGGCGCCATTTCACTCGCGGCCGGGCGGAGCCTCGCCATCAACATCTCGGGCCAGACGCTGGCCGATACGCAGTTCCTCGAATTCGTGGTCGACAGCTTCGATCGCAGCGGTGTCGAACCCGCGCAGATCTGTTTCGAGATCTCCGAAGCGGCAGTGGTGGCCAACCTTGAAGCGGCGCGGCGCTTCGTCGGTGTGCTGCACGGCATGGGTTGCCAGTTTGCGCTGGATGATTTCGGCAGCAACCTGGGTTCGTTCTCGAGCCTCAAGAACCTGCCAATGGATTACCTGAAGATCGACGGCTCGTTCATGAACAACCTGGCGCGCGACAGCGTGAACCAGGCCATGGTCACTGCGACCATCAAGCTGGCGCGGTCGCTGAACTTCAAGGTGATCGCCGAACAGGTGGAGGATGCCGCGGGCCTGGACGCAGCTCGCAGCATGGGCGTCGATTTCGTGCAGGGTTACGCGGTGGGGCGACCGAAGCCGCTGAATCTGGCGGCGTAACGATCGTTATGCCTGAATCAATTGAGGGAAGGTTCGCTGCGCCAGCCCCGTCAGCGCGCAGGCCAGGATGACCCGCACGACGCCCTGTTGGAAGCGCAGCAATGCGATGGCCGCCACCAC
Source organism: Steroidobacteraceae bacterium (assembly GCA_039918755.1). Taxonomy (GTDB): domain Bacteria; phylum Pseudomonadota; class Gammaproteobacteria; order Steroidobacterales; family Steroidobacteraceae; genus ZC4RG30. The sequence continues at coordinate 735 of JBDSGY010000079.1, read as the reverse complement.
CGCGATGCCGACTGCGTACCAGTCCACGGCACCTGCAAGTCCCGCGGGCCAGAACACGTGCAGCGCGAAGAACACGGCCAGATTGGCGATCACGCCCGCGATGGCGGCCGTGATCGCGGTCAGCGCACCCGTGATGCGGAATTCATTGCGCGTGGATTCCACCAGCGGCCCCCCGCCCAGAATGAGCAGGAACGATGGCAGGAAGGTGAACCAGGTGACCACGGTGGCCGCGATCGCGCCCGCCAGGAACAGGCACTGCGTCCCCAGCCACGCCTTGACGTAGCCGCCGACGAAGCCGACGAATGCCACCACCATGATCAGCGGCCCCGGTGTGGTCTCTCCCAGTGCCAGGCCGTCGATCATCTGCGCCGGAGTGAGCCAGGCGTGTTGCACGACCGCGCCCTGATAAACGTAGGGCAGGACGGCATACGCGCCGCCGAACGTAAGCAGTGCCGCCTTGGTGAAGAACCAGCCCATCTGTGCCAGCACATGGGTCCAGCCATAGGCGAGCACCAGCGCGCCCATCGGCAGTATCCACAGCAGCAGGCCGATCACTGCAATACGCAGCAGCTTCGCAGTGCTGAATCGCGCATGGGCTGGCGCCGGCGTGTCGTCGTCGATGATGGCAGGCGGGTGCGTCACGCCACCTGCGGCGTGGCTGGCCTTGCTGCGAAATGCATCTGGCGCCACCCGGCTACCCACGATGCCGATCACTGCAGCCGCGAGGACAATCAG
>JBDSGY010000078.1:0-4126 GCA_039918755.1 Steroidobacteraceae bacterium | reverse complement strand
ACGGTAAAGTTTCATCTGGTGGGCGGCAAATAGACCGCAGTTCGACAATTTTCATTCAGGAGCAAACATGATTCGTATCGCAGTATTTGGTGCAGTTGCGCTGGTCGCGGCGTCGGCCAACGCGGCCCCGGAAACCTACAACATCGATTCGGCCCACACCTATCCCTCATTCGAGGCCGATCACAATGGCGGCATGTCGCTGTGGCGCGGCAAGTTCAACAGCACGGCGGGCACCGTGGTCCTCGACACGGCGGCCAAAACCGGCTCGGTCGATGTGACGGTGCAGATCGCGTCGATCAACTTCGGCTATGCCAAGATGGACGAACACGCGCGCAGCGCCCAGATATTCGATGCCGCCAAATTTCCTACGGCCACTTACAAGGGTTCGTTCAGCAAGTGGAACGGCGCAGTCCCCGTGGAAATCACCGGTGACCTCACCCTGCACGGTGTCACCAAGCCGGTGAAGCTCACCATGAATTCATTCCTGTGCAAGGTGAGTGCGATGACCAAGAAGATGACCTGCGGCGCCGATGCCTCGGGCACCTTCAACCGCGACGACTTCGGTGTCGACTTCGGCAAGCCGGCGTTCAAGATGGAGACCAAGCTGCTGATCTCGATCGAGGCCGTCAAGGCAGATTGAGTCTGCCGCGCCATGGAGACTGCCATCCATCGGCGCGTGCAGCGCCTGCGCGCGGGTGAGGATGCGGGCCTCATTGCGCGCATGCCTTCTGGCTGGGCGGTACTGGGCGAACAGCAGTTCCTGCGTGGATATGCGCTGCTGCTGCCCGATCCGGTGGTCGATACGTTCAATGATCTGGCGCCCGCATTGCGGGCGCAGGTCATGCACGATGCAGGCGCGCTTGGCGACGCGCTGCTGGCGGTGACGGGCGCACTGCGCATCAATTACGCGATTTTCGGCAATCTTGAGCCCGCGCTGCACATTCATGTCGTACCGCGTTTTGCGGACGAATCCGCAACGTTGCGCACGGCGCATCCCTGGGTATACGACTGGAATGCGGCGCCACGACTGGATCCGGCACGCGATGGCTCGCTGATCGCGCAGCTAAGGTCTGCGCTGCAGCGCCTGGATCAGATCCGCCAGGTTTGAACAGGGCGCCTCGCAGACGCTGCCGCGACACAGGTATGCACAGGCGAATCCCTGCGGCTTCCTTTCAGCCAGTGACTGCGGGAGCTCTCTGGTTTCCGTGGCGATTGCGATCACGCTGGTCTGCGGGCGCCATACGCGCTGCAGTTCGCGCCGCCACAGGTCGATTTGTGCGGGTTCGCCACGCAGGATGACAAAGACATGCTGCTGCAGGTGGTCGTCCAGCGCGTTGGCCATGTGCACCTGCGCCAGCGGTGATTGCGCCAGAGTCGGCCAGGCGGCGCGCAGGCCGCGTTCCGCGGCGTCCAGATAGCGCGTGTCGCCGAGCAACCATCCCAGTTTCTGCAACGCACTGACTGCGATGGCGTTGCCGGACGGGGTGGCGTCATCGCTGAACGAACGGGTGCGGTGGATGAGCTGTTCCTGATCATGCGCAGTGAAGTAGAACCCGCCGTGGTCAGCGTCCTCGAAGTTCTGCAGCAGCGCGTCGGCCAGGCTGGTGGCGAACTGCAGCAACGTGGTGCTGAAGCGCACGGTGAGCAGGGCGAGCACTGCGTCCAGCAGCAGTGCATGGTCATCGAGATAGCCCGGCAGGCGGGCGTCGCCATCCTTCGACGTTGCACAGAGCCGCCCGTCGCGCCAGTGGTGCCGCCAAAGCCAGTCGACGGCATCCGCCGCAACAGTGGCCAGGTCGTCACGGCCAAGGGCGCGTGCCGTGTCGGCCAGGCCCTTGATCACCAGCGCATTCCAGCTCGTCACGATCTTGTCATCGCGGCCCGGCGCGATGCGCATTGCGCGCACTTCCAGCAGCCGCGATCGCGCTGCGCCGAGCAGTGTCTCGAGCATCGCGGGGTCCGGGGTGAAGTTGCCGGAATCTGCAAGCTCACTGATCTCGCGCGTGGCCACCAGATGCCACCGCCCTTCGAAGTTGGCGGGCCTGTCCAGGCCGTAGCGGGCCTTGAAGAGTCGTGCTGACTGCGCGCCAGGCTCGGTGCCAGTCTGCAGCGCAGCATCGATCTGTGCTGGGGTCCACAGGTAGAACAGACCTTCGTGGCCTTCCGAGTCTGCGTCCCAGGAGGAGTGAAAGGCGCCGCCCGGTGCGCGCATTTCGCGGAGTAGAAAATCCGCGGTGTGTGCCGCGACGTGCGCGAAGTCGGGGTCGCCGGTGGCCGACGCCGCTTCGGCATAGGCCGACAGCAACGCGCCGTTGTCGTACAGCATCTTCTCGAAATGGGGGATTTCCCAGCGTTCATCCACGCTGTAGCGGTAGAAGCCGCCCGCAAGCTGGTCGCGAAAGCCGCCATCCGCCATGCGCTTCAGCGTCAGCGTGGCCATGAACAGGGCCTGCAGATCAGGCGCTGCGTCATGGGCCGTGGCCTGCCAGTGTCGCAGCAGCCGCTGGATCATCCCTGCATGTGGAAACTTTGGCGCGCCACTGAAGCCGCCGTATTGCCGGTCGAACCGCTGTTCCAGCTGTCTGCGCAGGAGTTGCAAAGGTGCAGCATTCAGTGGCAAGGCGAGCGGCGCAGCCGGTGCATCGATGGTGGCGAGCGCTTCGACCAGCGCGTGTGACTGCGCGCGAACTTCGTGCTGCCGTTCGCCGTAGTACTGGGCGACGCGTCTCAGCACCGTGCGGAAATCAGGCATGCCGTGGCGTGGTTGCGGCGGAAAATAGGTGCCGCCGAAGAAGGGTCGCTGATCGTCGTGCGTGAGGAACATGGTCAGCGGCCACCCGCCGCCGCGCTGCGTCAGCAACTGGTGTGCAAGCTGGTAGATGCGATCGACATCCGGTCGCTCTTCCCGATCCACCTTGATGTTGACGAAGAGTTCGTTCATCACGGCGGCGGTACCAGGATCCTCGAACGATTCATGCGCCATGACATGGCACCAGTGGCAAGCTGAGTAGCCGATGGAAAGCAGCACGGGTTTGCCGCTGGCGCTTGCCGTGGCGAAGGCATCCGGTCCCCAGGCATGCCAGTCCACCGGATTGTGTGCGTGCTGCAGCAGGTAGGGACTGGTTTCCGTCGCCAGCCTATTGCCCGGCTGTGCCTTAGGGTCGGATGTATGGGCCATTCGCTAGGGGATCATGCAGTAGACTCGCGGCACTATGACAGATCCGCTAGGGGCCGAGCCGCCACAACTGGTGCTCAAGCGCCATGAAGACAAACGTATCCGGGCCGGCCACGCCTGGGTGTTTTCCAACGAAGTCGACACAGCCGCGACACCGCTGACGGGGATTGCGCCCGGCGCGGCGGTGCAGGTGCTGGATCATCGCCGCCAGTTCCTGGCACACGCGCTGGTGAATCCGCACGCGCTGATCTGCGCGCGCGTCATGAGCACGCACGTCGACATGCCGATCGAGCGGCCATTGCTTCTGGCCAGGGTGCACCGCGCCCTGGCATTGCGCGAACGCTACGTGGGCGGCACGCATTACCGCCTCCTTTACGGCGAATCCGATGGCATGCCGGGTCTCGTGGTAGATCGCTACGGCGATGTGCTGGTGGGACAGATTGCGACCCTTGCGATGGAGCAGCGTCGGGAGATGCTCGAATCCGTGTTGCAGGAAGTGCTGGCGCCGCGGGTGCTGGTCTGGAAGAACGATGGCAATGCGCGGGACCTGGAGTCGCTGCCGCATGTGGTGCAGGCCGTGGGTGGCGAGCAACCTGCGGCGGTGCAGGTCGTCGAGGCGGGCCTGCATTTCGAGGCGCCGCTGGCCGATGGGCAGAAGACCGGCTGGTTCTACGATCAGACAGCCAATCGCGCGCAGCTGCGGCAGCTGCTTCGGCCCGGCCAGCGGGTACTGGATGTGTGCAGTTATGCAGGCGGCTGGGCGGTGTCCGCCATGGCGGCGGGAGCAGGATCCGCGCTGTGCGTCGATTCCTCGCAGTCCGCGCTGGATGCGGCGGTCGCCAACGCGGGCCGCAATGGCGTCGCCATCGAGACGCGCAAGGGCGATGCCTTCGATGTACTCGAGGCGCTGCATGGCGAAGGCAGGCAGTTCGATGTGCTGGTCATCGATCC
>JBDSGY010000077.1:0-5415 GCA_039918755.1 Steroidobacteraceae bacterium | reverse complement strand
TCTACGGCGAGCTGCTGGTTCCAGTGGTCAAGAACCTGGAACTGGAGCTCGGCTACCGCTACTCGGACTTCAACACGGCTGGCGGCACCAATACGTACAAGGGGCTGTTCACCTGGAAGGCCCTGGAGTCATTGACGTTCCGTGGCGGCTACCAGTTCGCGACCCGTGCGCCCAACACCGCGGAGTTGTTCACTGGACCGACGCAGGCTGTGGTTTCATTCCCGAACACGGATCCCTGCTCGGTGGCCACACTGTCGACCTGGGGTAACGTACCTGGCAACCCGAATCGGCTGAAAGTCCAGGCTCTGTGCCGCGCCATCATCGGCAACAGCACGTCGCTGTTCGACACCGGACCGGGCGGTCCGAATGCCTTCTTCCGGCCTGGCGGGCCGGCGTTCTTCCCGCTTGAGATTGAAATCGTGAAGGGCAACCCGGACGTTGGTCCTGAGACCGGCAAGACCTGGACCCTGGGTGCGGTGGTCTCCGATCCGTTTGGTGTGGAACGCCTGAACTTCACGGTCGATGCCTATCGCATCCAGCTGTCGGATACGATTTCGCCGGTCTCGTCGACCACCGTGTATGGCAACTGTTTCAACGCAGATGGTGCGTCGAACCCGACCTACGACGTCAACAACCCCTGGTGCAAGCTCATTGCGAGACATCCGAGCACGGGCGACCGCGCAACGGTCGACGCGGTGTACTCGAACCTTGGCAAGCTGACGACGCAGGGTGTCGACGTCGGACTCAACTGGTCCACGGAAGTCGGTGCAGGTCGTCTTGGCCTGAACACGAACATGAGCTTCCTGGACAAGTTCGAGTACCAGACCTCGCCAACCTCGGCGCTGGTTGATGCCAGGGGCACGGCCGATCAGGGCGGCCTGTTCAAGTTCAGGGCCAACTCCAACATCAGCTACATGTGGAGTGACTTCAACGTGAACCTGGGCTGGCAGCACCTGGCTTCCCTGAAGAACGCCGCTGCGGCATTGAATCCTGCAACGACTGTTCAGGGTACGTCTGCCTATGACCTGTTCAATCTGAGTGCGGGATATCACTGGAGCAAGTACAGCGTCAGGATCGGCATGGACAATGTGCTGAACAAGCAGCCGCTGGTCTACGGACGCAACCCGAACGTCGATACCAATACTGATACAACGTTGCCGCAGTACTACGACCCGTTGGGCCGTCGCTTCTTCGTGGGCCTCAAAGCCAAGTTCTGAAGATGCAAGTTGGGGGCGGTGGACATGGGTCCACCGCCCTTTTTTTTGGGTGTTCAGGCCGCGACGCCGCCGGCCAGGATGACGAGGCCAACCCAGTTGTTGTTGAGGAAGGCGCGGAAACAGCCATCGCGTTCGCGCTTGCGGATCAGCCATTGCTGCCAGGCAAACAGCAGGGCCGCTATCCCCAGCGACAGGTGGAAGGGCCAGGTCAGCGCCAGCGAGCGACCGATCAGCAGCAGTCCAGTCAGCACCATCAGCTGCATGACACCGATCAGCAGCTTGTCCATGTCGCCGAAGGCGATGGCGGTGGACTGCACGCCGAGCTTCAGGTCGTCGTCCCGATCGACCATCGCGTATTGCGTGTCATAGATGCCGGCCCACAACAGCGTGACGATGAACATCAGCCAGCCGGTGCGCGGCACGTCGCCGAGCGTGGCAACGAAGGCCATCGGCACGGCCCAGCCGAAGGCCGCGCCGAGATAGAACTGCGGCAACGGGAAAAACCGCTTTGTGAACGGATAGCTCACCGTGAGCGCGGCCCCGATGAACGAGAAATACACCGTGTGCGTGTCGAGGCGGGTGACCAGCCACAGTGCGATCAGCACCAGTACGCCGAACAGGCCCAGCGCGTCATACGGCGAGAGCTGCCTGGCAGCCAGCGGCCTGCCCTTGGTGCGCCTTACATGCGGGTCGATGTCGCGGTCGGCAAAATCGTTGATGACGCAACCCGCGGAGCGCATCACCACGGTGCCGGCGATGAATATCAGCAGCAGCTTCGTCGCTGGCATCCGGGGAGCATCTGGCAGGATGCGGGCCGCAATCCACAATGCCCACAGCGTGGGCCACAGCAGCAGGCCGATGCCAATGGGGCGATTGAGTCGGGTGAGCAGGGCGTAGTTGCGCAGGCGGCGCAGCAGCGGCGCGCCCGGCAGTCCGTAGAATCCTTCGTTAGCCGACGCGGCCATATTCTTCTGCAGTCCCTATCCAGCGCAGCCGCAGCGGTGCGATGCAGCCGGCATTGTCCCGCAGCAGCAGCTCGGCCGTCGAGCGCACCTGCGGCAGCAGGTCTGCGTCGCGGATCAGGTCCGCCACCTTCAGTTCGGCGAGGCCGGTCTGCCGCGTGCCGAGCAGTTCGCCGGGTCCGCGCAGTTCCAGATCGCGACGCGCGATCTCGAAGCCATCGTTGGTGTCACGCAGCGTGGCGAGACGTTCCTTCGCAAGCATCGACAGCGGCGCCTTGTACAGCAGCACGCAACTGGATTCCTGCGAGCCACGGCCGACGCGGCCTCGCAACTGGTGCAATTGCGCCAGGCCCATGCGCTCGGCGTTCTCGATCACCATCAGGCTGGCATTGGGGACATCGACACCGACTTCGATGACCGTCGTAGCCACCAGCAGCTGGGTGTGGCCGCTCTTGAAATCGTGCATGGCCTTTTCCTTGGCGCGCGGTGGCATGCGTCCGTGGACGAGCCCAATGCGCAAGGTGGGCAGCGCCGCGGCGAGGGCGCTTGCCGTCTCTTCGGCCGCTTGGGCCAGCAACTCTTCGGATTCGTCGATCAGCGTGCAGACCCAGTAAGCCTGCCTGCCCTCGAGGCACGCGCCGTGGATGCGCGCCACCACGTCCGCACGGCGCTCTTCCGGCAGCACCACGGTGCGTACCGGCGTGCGGCCCGGCGGCAGTTCATCGATGACAGAGACATCGAGGTCTGCATAGGCGGTCATCGCCAGCGTGCGTGGAATGGGCGTGGCCGTCATGATCAGCTGATGGGGAGCGCGGCCGCTGCGCTTGCCCTTTTCACTGAGCCGCAGGCGCTGCTGCACGCCGAAGCGGTGCTGTTCATCGACCACCACCACCGCGAGGTCGCGGAATTCCACGCCTTCCTGGAACAGCGCGTGCGTGCCAACGGCGATCTGCACCTCACCGCTGGCCACCGCGGCGAGGGCGCTGCGGCGCGTGCGTGCGGGTTGTGAGCCCGAGAGCAGCGCTACGGTGACACCCAGCGGGCGGAACCAGCCATCAAGCGAGCGCCAGTGCTGCTCGGCCAGCAGTTCGGTGGGCGCCATCAGCGCGGCCTGGCTGCCGCTGCCCACCGCGCGCGCGGCCGCGGCCGCGGCGATGACGGTCTTGCCACAGCCCACGTCGCCCTGCACCAGCCGCACCATGGGGCGTTGCTGCAGCAGGTCGTGCTCCACCTCGGCCAGCACGCGCCGCTGCGCGCCGGTGAGTGCGAAGGGCAGGCTCGCAATGAAGCGCTGCTCCAGTGCCTGCGCATCGGCCAGCGCCGGCGCCGGCTCCTTCTGTATGCGCTGCTTCAGCTGCTGCAGTGACAACTGGTGCGCGAGCAGTTCCTCGAAGGCGAGACGACGCTGCGCCGGATGGCGGCCGACGGCCAGCGAATTCAGCGAAGTGCCCACGGGCGGGTGATGCACGAACTCCAGCGCCTCACTCAGCGAAGGCAGCTGCAGATTGCGCACGATGTCAGCCGGCAGCAGGTCCTGCGCGGGGTTTGCGGCGAGACGCGCCAGCGCCTTGTTCACCATCACGCGCACGCGGCCCTGCGTCTGCCCTTCGGTGAGTGGATAGATGGGCGTGAGGCGGTCGTCGAGGGGCTCGGCCGCGTCGCGCACCACGCGGTATTCGGGATGGACCATTTCGAGGCCCTGAGGGCCTCGGCGCGCCACACCGCAGCAGCGCAGCCGCGTGCCGCGTGCCAGGTTGTCGACCTGTGCACGCGAGAAATGAAAGAAGCGCAGGTTCAGGAATCCGGAGCCATCCGACAACCGCACGAGCAGCGCGCGGCGGCGTCGGAACACCACATCGGCCAGCTGCACCTCGCCTTCGACGACGGCACGAGAACCGTGCAGCAGCGCGCCGATGGGCGTGATGCGCGTGCGGTCTTCGTAGCGGGCGGGCAGCAGGAACAGCAGGTCGTCGACCGCCGCGGTCGGAGCGGGCGCGGCGGGCCGCCCGGCACTCACAGGCTGAGGATGCACTCCACTTCCACGCGCGCACCGCGCGGCAGCGCGGCGACGCCCACCGCGGCGCGGGCCGGATAGGGCTGCTGGAAATAGGTGGCCATGATTTCGTTGACGCGTCCGAAGTGCGCGAGGTCCGTAAGGAACACGTTGACCTTCACGGCATCGTCCAGCGTGCCGCCGGCGGCTTCGGCCACCGTCTTGAGGTTGTCGAACACACGGCGGATCTCGGCGTCGATGTCACCCGTGACCATCTGCATCGTGGCGGGGTCGAGCGGGATCTGTCCCGATAACCAAACGGTGGTGCCCACGCGCACGGCCTGGGAGTACGTGCCGATGGCGGCGGGCGCGGCGGGAGTGTTAATGTTCTGGCGTGTCATTCCTGGGGGTTCCGTCTGGGTGCCAGGTAGCGCGATAAGCGCAACACTGCCGGCATCTGGCGAATGGTACGCACCACGCGCGACTGATGCTCGCGATCTTAGCCTTCCACGTCGTCGCAGTTCAATGCGGTCGCGGACGGTGCTGACAGACGCCTCCCGTGGCGTGTGTTATAGCTCATTACAATCGGCACGAATCAAGGACTTTCGGTAGAAAATGAGCGGCGACGGGCGACTCATGCAAGCAGGTGATGATCGCTTCATACCCCTGGTAGTCGATGCAGGGGCGCTGTTGAAGACCGATCTTTCACAAGAAAGGGTCCTGCAGTTCCTGGCCAGGATGCCCTGGCAGGCGTGGCGCCTGCCACTCTGGTTCCTGCAGGGCCGGACCAAATTCCGCCGTGAACTGCAAACGCGCGTTCCCATGGATATCTCTGCGATGGTGCTGGCAGGTGACACCCTGGCGCACATCAGCAGCGCACGTTCCCAGGGTCGGTCTGTATATATAGCGTCTGCCGATGACAGCTCATTGGTGCCACAGTTGGTCGATGCGGTGGGAGCCTCCGGTGCATTCATCGACACTGGCGAGGCAGGCGGGGAGGACAGGGCGCTGGCATTGAACGCCGCACTGGGTGCAGGCGGATACGAGTACATCGGAAGCCGATTGCGGGATTTCCCGGTCTGGCAGTCGGCGCGTGGCATCGTCGCGATCTCCAGGTCCGAGTCCTTCGGTCGACGGGTTCACGAGACGTTCCCGCACGCCCAGATCATCAAGCGCCCGCGACCTGCGCTGAGTGCATATTCCCGCGCGCTTCGCCCGCACCAGTGGGCGAAGAACGCCCTCG
>JBDSGY010000076.1:0-4627 GCA_039918755.1 Steroidobacteraceae bacterium | reverse complement strand
TCTCCGGCGCCGGAGGCTCCGCGCGCCTGACGGCAGGCACGTTGAGTGGTGAATCATTGAATCAATCCATCGTCGTGCCCGTGCGCAGCTCCGCGGCGGTGATCGATTTCGGTGGTGTGGAATATCTCGCTACGGCAACACATCTCACCACCGCGGCACCCATGCTGGACATTGCGCTGTTCAAGCCGATGCGCGAAGTCAACGCACCGTTCAGGCAGCTGGCGCTGAACCTCGGCGTCATCATTGGCCTGACACTGGCGGCGGCGATCATCGCCGGCGTCTACCTGGGTCGCAGCGCTGCGCGTCCCGTGCAACGCCTGGCGGCTGGCGCTGCACGCGTTGCCGCGGGCGACTACTCGCAGCGCGTGGAAGCGGCGGGTGGCCAGGAGCTTGCGCACCTGGCGGAATCCTTCAACAGCATGCAGAGCGGCATCGCCGAGCGCGAAGCCGAGCTGCTGCATGTGGCGCGCCATGATTCGGCCACCGGGCTGCCGAATCGCAGGCACCTGGCCGAATGGCTGACAGCGCGACTGCAGCCGGCCGGCGCGGCGCGGATCGGCGTCGTGCAGATCGCCGTGACCAACCTGCAGGAGATCTCCGCGACGCTGGGCTTCGAAATCGCCGAACGCCTGGTGAGTCACCTGGCGAAGCAGCTGCAGGACATGAGTGAGGCTCGCGGACTGGTGGCGCGGCTCGACACGGCCGACTTCGCGGTGGCCATCGAGCTCGCGGCCGACGCGGATCTCGCCGGCGTAGCACAGCAGCTGCGCGACTGTTCGAGCAGCCCGCTCACCACGGCCGGCATCACGCTGCAGGCCGCCGTGGTGCTGGGCGTTGCGCTCGCCCCGCGCGATGCGCTGACCGCAACCGAAGCGCTGCGCTGTGCGCAGGCCGCGATCGAAGCGGCGATCCTGCAGCGCACCAGCATCGGTACCTTCGCGATCTCGACGGATGAAGCGCAGCGTCGTCGCCTGACCCTGGGCGCGGACCTGCCGCTGGCCATGCAGGCGGGCCAGCTGTTCCTGACCTTCCAGCCCAAGTCGCGCCTCATCGATCGCCGCATCACCAGTGTGGAAGCACTGGTGCGCTGGAGGCATCCGGCCTTCGGCCTGGTGCCACCCGGGGAATTCGTGCCCATCGCGGAGCGTACCGGCGCTTCGGGCAGCCTGACCCGCTGGGTGCTGCAGGCAGCGCTGCAGCAGCTGGCCACGTGGCACCGCGAAGGCCTGCCGCTGGAGATTGCCGTCAACCTGTCCGCCGCCGACATACTGGACAACAGCCTGCTGCAGTACATCCTCGAGGCACTGCGCGATGTGCGCGTGCCGGCGGGCTCGCTGACGCTGGAGATCACCGAGAGCGTGCTGATGCACGAGCCGGAGACCGCGCGCCGCAATATCGAGGTGCTGCGCGTGGCCGGTGTACGCTTCTCCATTGATGACTTCGGCACCGGTTACTCATCGCTGTCGCAGCTCAAGGAGCTGTCGGCCGACGAACTGAAGATCGACCAGTCGTTCGTGCGCAGCACGATGCGCGGTCCGGAGCATGTCGCAGTGCTGCGGGCGATCGTCGAAATGGCGCATGGCCTGGGCCTGCGCACGGTGGCCGAAGGCGTGGAAACCGAGGCGCAGTGGAACCTGCTGGCCGGCCTCGGCTGCGAATACGCGCAGGGCTATCTGATCAGCAAGCCGGCGACCGCCAGCGATCTCGAGCCGCTGCTGCGCGCCAATCGCGCGACCGTACCGCTCACGGCAGTTGCCAGGAACGAAACGGCGCGCGTCCGCGAACTGCGCCGCAGCTAGGCCTTCTTCGGAATCTGGTCCCCGGGCACCCACCAGCCGTGGATCTGGCCGACGATGCGTGTCGGCAGCTTCACCGTGGCGATCGGACCCTGGTCGATGTGCTCCGCATCGAGGATGACGAGGTCTGCACGGCCATTCTCGTTCGCATAGCTGGCCACACCCATCAGGTAGCCGCTGCCCTCCGGCGCGTTCTTGCTCTTGGGCGCGAAGCAGGCTTCCGCCAGCGTTGCGCCTTCGCCGCCGCGATACAGCTGCGAGCTGCGGGTCTGCACGTCAAAGCGGGCGTAGCAGGAAGCAGGTCGTTTGTTTGGATCCTTCGGATCGGGATCCGGGCAGGGCAGGAAGCCGTAGCGGTAATGCGCCGTGTTGTAGCGATCGTCCTGCCGCGGCAGTGCGCCGATGTGGTTCGGGAACAGCGTCTCGATGCCGTAATCCTTCGGCGTCTTCTCGCTCAGGTCCACCGACAGGCGCGTGATGTGGCTGGCGCCGCGCACCGGATCCCACCGTGAACCATCGCGCATCGGCATGAACGGGAATGGATTCGACTGCGACATCTCCACGTCGACGATGAGCTTCTTGCCATCGTCATACGCGCCCATCACATGGGTGGCGCTGCGCTCCGGCCCCTTGATCCAGCGGATGTCCTTGCCATCCCCACCGCGGCGGAAGAAGCCGAAATAGGTGGGCTGTCCAGGATTCCACGACCAGTGGATGCCACCGGCTTCGATCTGCTTCTGGTCGAACTGCAGCGGGATCGCATAGAACACGATGTAGTTTTCGGTGACCGCGAAGTCATGCAGCATGCCGACATACGGCACCTTCACCCATGCTTCCCACACCTTCTTGCCGGCGGGCGTGAATTCGAACACGTTGATGTCATCGGTGTTGAAGCCTTTCGCTTCATAACCGAAGGCCACCAGGTTGCCCGTCTTCGAATCGATCTTGGGATGCGCGGTGAATGTGGCGCTGTTCATCTGGCCATTGAAGCGGTAGACCGGATCGATGGTGGCCAGCGTGTTGAGATCCATCGCGGCAGGCGGGCTGTCTTCCTTGAAGGCCAGCAGCATGCCGTTGTGGTTGATGATGTGCGTGTTGTGCGTGCCGCGGCTCTTGCCCTTGACGCTCGGGTCGTCGAGGTACTGGTTGCGGTACATTGGGAACAGGATGCGCCCGGCCTTTTCCTGCGCCAGGTAGCGCTCGTTGCGCACGAAGCGGCTCTTGAAGCTGACGTGGCCGTTCTCGATGCGGAACATGCTGACATGGCCTTCGCCATCGAACGGAATATTGCCGGCGCGCAGCGGGTACTGCGCATCGGGGCCGGTGCGATAGAAGGCGCCGTTCAGGTCCGCCGGGATCTTGCCTTCCACTTCGCAGTCGGTGATGTCCATCTCGACGCGGAACAGCTGGGGCCCGCGGGTCGGCGGAGGGCCGTAACGTTCGGCGATGTCGCTGCCGCGTGGTCTGCCGGCGGGTGGCGTGGCGCTGTTGGGTGCCGGCTGTTGCTGGGCTGCAGCGGCGGTAGCCGCGAGTGCCGCACCAACGCCGGCCGCAGCTCCGATGGCGCTGCCCATGAACTGGCGTCTATCCACCCCGGAAACGTTGCCGGTTGCTTCGCTCTGCATGACATCTGTGCGCTGGCCGCTCATGGGATCCCCCGATGGTGTTGTGTACGCAAGTGTCGCAGAAACCGGGGCGGGCGGCGAATCACCGCGACGATCGCCGCTATTGTGGCCAGACGCCGAGAATGGTTCCCATTGCCGTGAAATTGACGATCTGGTAACCGGCATTGATGAACCAGAGCTTGAGCGGCCGCTGCTCGAACAGGTAGATCACGCCCAGCGCCGTGGCGATGAAGAACACGCCGGTGAACAGGCCCGTGTGCAGGCCGCCCTGCCAGCTGCGATGGGCCCCAAGCAGGATGGCGATGCCTGCCGCACCAACGAGGTTCAACACATAGGCGCCGCCAAAGGTGACGGCCATGCTGACCTGCGCGCCCTTCTCCTTGGTCATGCCGGTGAGCTGCATCCACGGCTTCTGGAAAAGAGGTCCGTACCACAGTCCGCCGATGACGAAGCCCGACAGTGCCGCGACCAGCACGCCCAGCCAGTTCAACGATGAGAAATGATGCATGGTGGCTCCTCGCTGCGAATTGTTATTGAACGACGTCCATCGCTAGCCCGGCAATCGTGAAAGATCCGCGATCCCGCTGAACAGTTCGCGCAGGCAGCCGAGCATGGCCAGCCGGTTGGCGCGCAGCAGCGGGTCCGGATCCATCACCATCACCTCATCGAAGAAGGTGTCGACGGCGGGCCGCAGCCCGGCGAGCTCGGCGAATGCCGCGGCATAGTCGCCGGTGGCCACCAGGCCGGGTACCGAGTGCATCACACCCTGCAGCGCGGTGAACAGCATGCGCTCGGCATCGAACTTGAGCCGCGCGGCATCTATCGCCGCACTGCCTGCATCACCACCGGCCGATTTCTTCAGCAGGTTCGCGATGCGTTTGTTCGCAGCCGTCATGCTTGCCGCCTCCGGCAGAGCGAGAAAACCGAGCAGCGCGCGCAGTCTCGCATCGAAGTCCAGCGGGGAGCGCGGTCGCGTGGCGAGCACGGCATCGCAGGCTTCGGGCGTGATGCCAGGAATTGGTGGCCCGCCGTCTGGCGGCTCCAGCCAGGCATTGCGCTGCCGCTCCATCATGTAGTCATAAACCTGCGTGGCGACCACATCGCGGGTGGGCAATGGTTTGCCAGCAGGCGCCGCGTCGAACACGGTGTGCGCGCGCAGCGATTCCTCGATCAGGTCGACAAGGTCCAGCGGCAGCCGGTGTTCGT
>JBDSGY010000075.1:0-4989 GCA_039918755.1 Steroidobacteraceae bacterium | reverse complement strand
ACGCTCTGCGCCACCTGGGCGAGGCGCAGATTCGCATCCATCGCAGCCTTGCGCATCAGCTCATAGGCACGTTCTTCGCCAATGCCGCGCTGCTTCATCAGGATGCCTTTCGCCCGATCCACCAGTTTGCGATCGGCCAGTTGCTGCCGTGTGTCATCCAGCTCGTTGCGCAATTTATCGAAGGCGCGAAACCGGCTGATTGTCATGTCGACTATCGATTGCACACGCTCCTTGCGCAGGCCGTCGACCACATAGGCGCCCACGCCGGCATCGATTGCGGCCTCGATCATGCTCCGGTCCGACTGGTCCACGAACATCGCCACTGGCTTGCGCACCACGCGCGACACCTGGAACATCTGTTCCAGCACGTCGCGATTGGGGTTTTCCAGATCGATGAGGATCACGTCAGGTTCCTCGTCGAGGATGCGGCGCAGCAGGTTCTGCATGTCGCGCACCACGATCAGATCCCGGTAACCCGCTTCGCGCAGCCCCTCTTCCAGAATGGACGCCCGGAGAAGGTTCTGGTCGACGATCAGTACGCGCAGCGATTGTTCTGTCATGGGTTGGAGTCTGTACTTGCATGGCTACCAAATGAAGTCCAGCTGCGCCCACAGTTTGCGGGTATCGCGCACTGCCAGCGGCGTGGTCGCTGCGGCGTTGTAGTCGGCGTACTTCAGCGTGCCAGTGAAGCGGCGATACTTGCCCTGCAATTGCAGGTCGAGCTCCTGGCCGTAGTCGATGGACAGGCGCTCGGAATCGTAGTCATGCCAGTTGAGCGTCAGGCTGAGCGTCTCCAGCGGGCCGAATCCCTTCTTCAGGTATCCCGCATTGACATACCGGTCCTCGATGCCATTGACTGGCGTGATCAGGAACTTGTCGGCCCAGCCCTGGAAGCGGTGCAGCGTTGCCAGCGGCGTGGTAAAGCCCTTTACCCCATTGCCTTCCAGCACTTCATAGCCCGCACCGACGCTGTACTGACGGAAAGTGCCGGTGAGTTCTGCCAGAAAATACTGATTGCTGAAATCCAGTGGATTGGCGCCGCGATCGGTCTGCGTGGCCCACGAGGCGATGTAGCCGAGCTTGATTTTAGCCAGTGGTTTTTCGCCCTGGAGGCGCAGTCCCCAGGTCTGCGTGCTGTCGCGCACCGGCAGGGGCGTCTGATCGAATTCGACCAGATAGCCAAAGCCGGTCAGCTTGCCGAATGGCAACTGCCAGGCAAGGTTGGCCAGGAAAGTGTCACCGGTGAAGCGACCGTCGTTTGCGCCGGGAAGGCCATCGGGGCCGAACACGCGGTTGACCTGGTTCAAATAGCTGACGTCGACGGTGACGTTCGGGATGTGCTTGTTCACCACGCGCAGCGCGTCGTACGTCTGTTCGTTCTGCCGCCAGCCCACGTTGCCCACGAAACGATGGTCGTCGAGTACGATGCGTTGCCGGCCGAGCGTGATCGTCGTGTCGATGATGCTGGTATTGGTGAGCTGCAGCCGGTTGAGCTCATAGGCTTCCGGATCAGCCACCACCGGATAGGTCGTATTCAGGTTCGTGGTGCTGTTGTACCTGGTGATGAGGGGCCAGATTGCGTCACCTTCCACCAGCAGCGAGGTGCTCCAGGCCTTGCCAGTCTCGAATCCCAGACGCGCGCGCAGGGTCAATGCACTGGCATCCTTGGCGAAGGGCTTCTGGTCCACGGACTCGAGGCGCAGCCGCAGGTCCGCCAGCGGCTTGGTTTCACCGATTGCGCCCACGAGCGGGTCCATGCCATCCGCCTGCGCCGTGGCTGCGGCGCCAACCATCATCAGCGCACAGGCACGCATCAGTCCATTCAGCCGGTCAACCTTCAATTCGATTCTCCCATTCATGTGCTTGTTCTCCGTACATCACGCCGCAGCCGGCGCGTGCTCATAATCCTTGAGGAAGGACAGCAGTTCGCTGCGGTATTCGTAGTAACGGGGATGCTCGAGCAACGCCCGACGGGTCCGGGGTCGCGGCAGGTCCACCTTCATCACCTTGCCGATGCGGGCGTTAGGACCGTTCGTCATCATGATCACGCGATCGGCAAGCAGGATGGCTTCGTCCACATCGTGGGTGACGCAGATGGCGGTCACGCGGCTGCGCTTCCATACATCCATCAGCACTTCCTGCAGTTCCCAGCGGGTCAGTGCGTCCAGCATGCCGAACGGCTCATCCAGCAGGAGCAGCTTGGGCGAAAGTGCAAAGGCGCGAGCCAGGCCCACGCGCTGCCGCATGCCATTGGACAGTTCGCTGGCCCGCTGGTCCATGGAATCCGCAAGACCGACGCGTGACAGGTAGTACTCGATGATGTCGCGTCGCTCGCTCGCCTGCGCATGCGGGAATACACGCTCGACGCCGAGGGCCACGTTTTCACGGGCTGTCAGCCAGGGAAGCAGGTTAGGCGCCTGGAACACGATGCCGCGATCCGGACCCGCCGTTGCCACCATCCGGCCATCGAGCACGATGCCGCCATCGGTCACGTCGGCAAGGCCCGCTGCCATGGACAGCACGGTGGACTTGCCGCAGCCGGAGTGCCCGATCAGCGAGACGAATTCGCCGCGGGCGATGTCCAGGGTGAACTTGTCCACGACCGTGAGCGGGCCGCGCGTGGTCGGATAGGTTTTCACGACCTCGTACAGCTCGACGTACTTGTCAGCGCTCAGCGCGGGCTTCGCCTTCTGTGCGTCACGCATCGCGCGAGGCAGAGGCGCAAGCGCGCTCAATGGCGTGATCTCAGGGAGGTCCACCCTGGCCTCTCGACTGGAACTGCGTTCGTTGCCCAGTCCCTGCAGATAGGTAGTGATCTCCGCGCGCAATTCCTTGAAGCGCGGATTGTCGTTGACGGAGCGGCGATCTCGCGGCCGCGGCAGATCGATGCGGAACTCGCGACCGAGCCCGCTCGCATTGCCGGGCAGCAGCGCGATGACGCGATCCGCCAGCAGCAGTGCTTCATCGACGTCGTTGGTGACGAGCACCACCGTGCGCCGGTTGCTCTCCCAGATTGCCTCGATTTCGTCCTGCAGCTTGGCGCGGGTCAACGCGTCCAGCGCCGACAGGGGTTCGTCCAGCAACAGCAGCTCAGGCTCCATCGCCAGCGCCCGTGCCACGGCGACGCGCTGACGCATGCCACCGGAAAGCTCCAGCGGTCGGCGATCGGCGGCATGGCTCAGGCCCACCATCTTCACGTAGCGAGCTACCAGTGCGGCACGCTCGACGGGCGGCAGCTCGCTGTGCGCGGCGTCAACTGCCAGCGCTACATTGCCCGTCACCGAAAGCCAGGGCATCAACGAATAGCTCTGGAAGACCACCGCCCTTTCCGGCGATGCGCCAGTCACAGGCTTGCCCTTGAAGAGCACCTCGCCGAAATCCGGCTTGATCAGTCCAGCGAGGGTGGACACGAGCGTCGTCTTGCCGCTGCCGGAGAAGCCGACCAGGGCGACGAACTCACCTTCCTCTATGGTCAGGCTGACGTCCTTGAGTACCGACGTCGTGCGCGCACCCTGCCGGTAACTCTTGCAGACCTGTCTCATTTCCAGGATCGGCATGGCCTAGCGCCTCGCACTGAAGTCGGTGAGGCTCTGCAGCGTGAGCATGACGCGATCGAGCAGGAAGCCGATGAAGCCGATGGTGAATACCGCTACCAGCATGCGGCTCATGGATTCCGCACTGCCGTTCTGGAATTCGTCCCAGACGAACTTTCCGAGGCCCGGATTCTGCGCCAGCATCTCGGCTGCGATCAGCACCATCCAGCCCACCCCCAGCGACAGACGCATGCCGGTGAAGATCAGCGGCAGCGACGAGGGCAGCACCAGCTTCAGCAGTCGCGTTCTCCAGCCCAGGTTCAGCACCTTGGCCACATTCAGCAGGTCCTTGTCGATGGACGCTACGCCCAGCGAGGTGTTGATCACGGTCGGCCACAGCGAGCACAGCGCCACCGTGACCGCCGATACCAGAAATGATTTTTCGAAGTACGGGTTCTCGCTGGTGTAGAGCGCACTGACCAGGAGCGTTACCAGCGGCAGCCAGGCCAGTGGCGAGATGGGCTTGAACACCTGCACGAAGGGATTGAACGCCGCATCCGCGGTTCGGCTCATGCCGCAGAGAATACCGATGGGCACCGCAAGCAGCGTGGCAAACAGGAACCCGGTGAAGACGGTCTTCAGGCTGGTGAAGATCTGGTCGATGTAGGTCGGACGCCCGGTGTAGCGCACCCTGGTGACCGCAGTGGATGGATCCGCCGCCAGTCGGTCAGCGTTGCGGCGCTCCTGGCGGTCATAGAACTGCGCCTGCCGCTCACGTTCCGCCTTGTGGTCGGTCCACAGCTCCCCGGCCTGGTGCCACACCGCGGCCGGACCAGGAATCTGTCCCAGGCTGGTGTGGATGCGCGCCGCAGAAAAGGACCACATCAGCCCGAACAGCAGCATGGCCAGCAGCGGCACACCCGCGCTGCGCCACAGACTCTTCAGTTGGATCGTGCGGTCCTCGCCACAGGCCATGCGGACGAGGGGCACCATGAAGCCGAAGCCCAGCAGTGTGAGCACGCGACACAGGCGCTCGGGCGTCTGGCGTGGCTCGCGGGCCGCCGGCACCGCCACCGCAGGCTGGGCAGGCATGGTCGCCGCGGTCACTGCGGGCTCGAGCGTGGGCACATGGTTACTTGCCAAGGACATTGGCGCCCTCGACTTTCTGCTGCCCTTTCAGGCCAATGGAAAAGCCATCGATGTAGGCGTTGGGCTTGTGGCCGTCGTACTCGACGCCATCGATGAAGTCCTTGGTGGATGGCTTGAAGCCGTCCGATTCCCAGGGCACGTCTTCCTTCTTCAGCTTGCCTTCTTCCAGCAGCAGCTTCGCCGCCTTCAGATAGATGTCAGGGCGGTACACCTTCCTTGCGGTTTCGACGTACCAGCTGTCCGGCTTGCCTTCGGGAATCTGGCCCCAGCGACGCATCTGCGTCAGATACCAGATCGCATCGCTGTA
>JBDSGY010000074.1:0-2789 GCA_039918755.1 Steroidobacteraceae bacterium | reverse complement strand
GCAATTCCGGCTGGGTGAACTGCGAACGCTGCGCGGAACATGCCCATGATCACGACCACGCAAGTCACGACCATTCACATGGATAGCGCCGCAGCAGCCGCGTGAGCACGATCGACGCTGATCGCGGGTCTGGACTCTCCTCCGCCGATGCGCGCGCACGCCTGATCTCCGACGGACCAAACGAGCTGCCGCGCGCCGGCCGCCGCTCGGTGCTGCGCGTGGTGTTCGACGTGCTGCGCGAACCGATGCTGGCACTGCTGCTGGCAGGCGGCGTCGCGTATCTGCTGCTGGGCAGCCTGACCGAGGCGCTGATCCTGCTGGTCTTTGCGACCTTCTCGATCGCGGTCACGGTGGTGCAGGAATCCCGCACCGAGCGTGTGCTCGAGGCCCTGCGCGACCTGTCGGCGCCGCGGGCGCTGGTGATCCGCGATGGGGTCCGCGTGCGCATTGCCGGCCGTGAAGTGGTGCGCGATGACCTGCTTGTGCTCGAACAGGGCGACCGGGTCGCCGCCGATGCCCTTCTGCTCGAGGCCGCGGATCTGCAGACCGACGAGTCGCTGCTGACCGGAGAATCGGTGCCGGTCGGCAAAGTCGCGAGCGCGTCCGACTCCGTGGACGAGGCACTGCGACCGGGTGGCGACGGGCAGCCCCATGTCTATTCCGGCTCGCTGGTCGCACGTGGCGGCGGTATCGCACGCGTGCTCGCTACCGGGCCACATACCCAGATCGGGAAGATCGGCCAGTCTCTGGCAACACTCGAAACCGAGTCACCCCGCCTGCATGCACAGACCCGGCGCGTGGTCATCTGGTGCGCGGCTGGCGGCGGTGCGGTGGCCTTGCTGGTTGTCGTGCTCTACGGGCTGCTGCGCGGCAGCTGGATCGAGGCCGTGCTGGCTGGCATAGCCATCGGCATGTCGATGCTGCCGGAAGAGTTTCCGGTCGTGCTGACCGTATTCATGGCCATGGGCGCCTGGCGCATTGGCCGCGTGGGCGTACTCACCCGCCGCGCCGCTGCCATCGAGACGCTGGGATCTGCCACCGTGCTGTGTACCGACAAGACCGGCACCCTCACCGAGAATCGCATGTCGGTCGCTGCGCTCTGGCTGCCTTCAGGCGAGACAGCCTTGCCCGGCACGGATGCGAAGTTCGCACCAGCGTTTCACCCATTGCTGAATACCGCGGCGCTGGCAAGCGCCGTCGAAGCCACCGACCCGATGGAGATTGCCCTGCATGCTGCGCGAGTTGCCAGCGCTGGCTCGCAAGCCGCTGGCAAACTGCTGCATGCCTACGCGCTGCGCCCCGAATTGCTGGCAATGTCGAATGCCTGGAAGGTCGGCGACCATCTGAAGCTCACTGCAAAGGGCGCACCAGAAGCCATTGCGGGGCTATGCCGTCTGCAGCCGGACGCCCAGGCCACCATGACGGCAGCAGTCGAGGCCATGGCCAGCCAGGGGATTCGCGTGCTGGCCGTCGCCACCGCTACGCCACCGGATCAGCAATGGGCCGAATCGCAGCGGGATTATCTCTTTGAACTGCAGGGCCTCGTTGGCCTCGCCGATCCCTTGCGCGCGAGCGTCCCGGCTGCCGTTGCCGAATGCCGCAGCGCCGGCATCCGCGTGGTCATGATCACTGGCGACTATGCCGCCACCGCGCGCACCATCGCGACCCAGGCCGGCATTGCCGCCGGCGAAGTGCTGACCGGGAACGAACTTGCAGCGCTCGACGCCACCGCCCTCGCAGCGCGCCTGGACCGCGTGACCGTGTTTGCCCGCATCATGCCGGAACAAAAGCTGCGCATCGTCGAGGCATACAAGGCCGCAGGCGAGGTGGTCGCAATGACCGGCGACGGCGTGAATGACGCGCCTTCGCTGAAGGCCGCCCACATTGGCGTCGCGATGGGCAAGCGCGGCACGGATGTGGCGCGCGAGGCCTCCGCCATCGTGCTGCTGGAAGACGACTTTGGATCGATCGTCCATTCCGTGCGGCTCGGGCGTCGCATCTACGACAATATCCGCAAGGCGATCGCCTTCATCTTCGCCGTGCACGTGCCGATCGCGGGCCTTGCCCTGCTGCCACTGTTCTTCGGCTTGCCGATCCTGTTCGGGCCCATCCATATCGCGCTGCTGGAGCTGGTCATCGACCCCGTCTGTGCACTGGTGTTCGAAGCAGAGCGCGATGAAGATGACATCATGCGCCGCAAGCCGCGCAATCCGGCCGAACCGCTGTTCTCGTTCAGCATGGTGGCCTGGAGCTTGTTCCAGGGACTGGTCGCCTTCGCGATGCTGGCCACGGTCTTCCTGGTGGAAACGCGGTTGGGCATGCCCGAGAGCGAACTGCGCGCCCTGGTCTTCTTTGCGCTGGTGGCCGAACTGCTCGCGCTGATCTTGGTGAACCGGTCGTTCAGCGCCTCGCTGGGTCAGGCGCTGGTCCGCAACAACAAGGCCCTGCGCTATGTATTCGCGGCAGTGCTGGCAATCACCGGCCTCATCCTGTTCTGGCCGCGCGCCCAGGCGCTGCTGAAGTTCGGCTCCATCGCCTGGACGGACATGGCATTGGCAGGCGGACTCGGACTTGCGCTGCTGGTCGTGCTCGAGGCCTGCAAACCGCTGGCCACGCGCCTGTTGGCGCGGCCGCTACCCTCCTCCCTGACTGACTGATCAGCGAAGAAGCAGCGGCTGCGGATCAGTCCACGTCACGTCTGTGGCCGCGACGCCGTCAGCCCGGGCGCACCTGCCCGTTGCCACGCACCACGTACTTGTAACTGGTGAGCTGCTCCACGCCTACTGGTC
>JBDSGY010000073.1:0-8688 GCA_039918755.1 Steroidobacteraceae bacterium | reverse complement strand
GACGGACATTGCAAGTCGCGGCGCGTCGTACGTCATGGGCCAGAACTGCACGTAATCATCCATAAGGCCGCTTCTGCACAGCTCGTATGCCTTTCTGACGTCGTCTTTGCTGCACAGCATTATCGTGCGGTGGGGATGGACCTGATACTTGCGCTCCGCGCCGTGTCGATAGATACCGAGGTAGAACTGCTCCGCCTTGCGCAAATCGCGAAATGCCAGAACCAGCGCCGGCGCCTGCAATTCAAGGAACAGCTGGGGCGCACTGTCCACCTCTGCGGTGACCAGCACACGCGGGAACTCACCTTCGAGAAGCGACTGGACCAGGGCAGTTTCTGCGGCGCTGTCCGACACTACCAGCACCTGCTGCGGGGCGGATGCAGTGCTCATTAGAGCCGCGTCACTACGGACTCGGACCTTTTTGTCCTACCCGGCCTTGCGCCCGCACACCGCGTGGGAATCAGATCTGCCGCCATGGGCCTGGCGATGCCATACCCCTGACCAATTTCAACGCCAAGCTGCTGCATCAACCGCCACTCGGAATCGTTTTCGATGCCCTCCGCCACCACCGTCATTTTCAACTCATGAGCCAGGTGGACGCTGGCGGCGCAGATTGTCCGGAGCTTTGCGGTGGTCGGCGACTTGCGCACAAAACCGCGATCTATTTTCAGTTCGTCGAAAGGCAGATCGCGCAGTTGGGCCAGCGATGAGTAGCCGGTGCCAAAGTCATCGATGGCGAGCCGGAACCCCTTGAGCTTCAGTCGACTCAGAACGTCCAGTGCCGTTCCCAGCTGCCGGATGACCTGACGCTCGCTGACCTCCAATGTGATCGCTGCGGGGTTCGCGCCGGCCTCGATCGCCAGCGACTGCGCCAGGTCCGGGAAATCAAGCGCCGCGAGGTCGCCGATCGAGACATTCAGCGAGACGTTTAGATCGCAGCCAGCCTCTGACCACTCGCGGGATTGGCGCATTCCTTCCGCCAGTACGAATGCAGTGATCTTTCGAATCACGCCGGTTTCTTCGGCTGCTGGAATGAACTGGTCCGGCGGGATCAGACCGTGGACGGGATGAATCCAGCGAATCAGCCCTTCAACGCCCAAGACCGTCCCGGTGGCGAGCGACACCAGTGGCTGGTATTGCAAGTGCAGCTGTTTTGCCTGGACCGCGAGCAGGAGCTCACTGGTGCTCCAGGGATGGCGGTAATCAGCGCGAATGGAAGATGCTGTCGCTGGTCCCACCAGCGTGGCCAGCAGTGCACTGAGTTGTTCAGGCCGCGCTGGCTTGCGCAGGCGTCCCAGACATCGCAATCCAAGATTGGCGATCAGTTGCGATACGGCTTCCAGGACACGATCTTCCACACCGCTGACGAGCGCGACGCTGCCCTGAAATTTGAGGTGCGCCAGCTGTCGGATGAATTCGACGCCGTCCATGTCTGGCATGCTCAGGTCCAGGAAGATGGCCCCGACGCCGACAGAACTCGTCCGCAAATGCGCCAGCGCCGCCGCCGCGCTTTCCACGGCCACTGCATCCGGATAGCCCAGCTGCCTCAGCATGTGCTGCATCATCTTTCGCATCAGCGGGTCGTCATCGACAATCAGGATTGCAGTTGGCGCCAGCGCAGTCATGGCTTCGAACTCCTTGCGGGTCGTTCCAGCGACTGCAGATAGGCTTCCACTGCGACCGCTTCTGTCTCCATCGCCTGCACCAGCAGCGGCAAATCCGCGCCATCGCCGGACGCGTCGGCAGTTTCAATTTCCATACACAAGTCGCCCAATCGCTTGGCGCCAATGGCATATGCGTTTGACTTCAGACGATGCGCGGCAGCGAAGGCCGCGCCAGTGTCCAGGGCACTCGCGGCCCGCGTCAGTTCTGCCCGCAGCTGTCGCGCTCCCGTGCGATAGGTCTTCAGCATGGAGGCTGTCGTTGCTGGATCGCCCCCTACCAGCGATCGGAGTACGGCAAGGTCCGCCGGCGCTGCAGTCATCCCCATCACCGCGCTGTCGTCTGCTTCACGCGGATCGCAGGTCCCGGACGGCAGCCACTTCTTCAATACGGCTCGCAGGGTTTCCAGCAACAAAGGCTTGGTAACATAATCGTCCATGCCGGCGGCATGGCACCGTCCGACTTCTTCCGGCAACGCATTGGCCGTCAGCGCCACAATCGGCATCCGCGGGCCAGCCGTCTCCTCAGAGCGAATCGCCGCCGTCAGCGCGTAACCGTCCATCTCGGGCATTCTCAGATCCGTGAGCAGGATCGAGAAGCGATTGGAGCGCCACAATTCCAGCGCTTGCCTGCCGTCATGCGCGAATACGGCCGGATAGCCGAGCAATCGCAACTGCCGGCTGATGACCTCGCGGTTCATTTCATTGTCTTCAGCGACCAGCACGCTGATCGAATACCCGGCCTGCACCACCGGTAAAGCCTGGCCTTCATCCGAAGTGTCCGCGAGGCATGAGCGGCCAGCGGCCAGCGCCACAGCCGCCTGCAGGTTCGCCCTCGACATCGCGCGCATATCCAGGACGACGCGATTGTCTTCGAGGATTTCTGGATGGCGCGCCCTGCCGAGGCCAAGCTCGACGCGCGGGGCGGAAGAAAAGGCTGCCGCGGATCCGGAATGCCCAGGCAGGATTATGGAGACGACACGACTCTCGCTTCCGGAGTCCCCTACTTCGACTGTCATCCCCCCATGGGGCTGGATCGAGGCGCCGGCGTCTGTCAGGTAGGCAGCCACATCTGCCGCCAGATTTCCCCACTGCCCCACGATGCGACAGGCGATTCCATCAAGAAGCGGCTGGCTCGCGTCCTCGCTCTGCAACTGACCGCGCTGCAGACATAGCCGCACTTCAAACTGTGACCCCAGCCCCGGAGTGCTGTGTACGTCGATTTCGCCACCCATCAGAGCGACCAACGAGCGGGTGATGGCTAGCCCCAGGCCGGTGCCGCCGAACCTTCTCGTTGTCGAGACGTCGGCCTGGTCAAATGCCGTGTACAGCCTGCCCAGTGTCTCGGCGTCCATGCCGATGCCGTTGTCTGACACTGTGATCAATACTGTCGTGTCAGCCGCGGTGTTCGCAAGGCAGGTCGCGCGCACCCACACCTGACCCGACTTTCCGCGCCCACTGGAGAACTTGATGGCATTGCCGATCAGGTTCACCAATACCTGCACGATTCTGGTGCTGTCGCCCGACAGCACGTGTGGCAACGCCGGGTCTATGAAGACATAGATCTCCACGTCCTTGCTGGCAGCGCTCGGGTGCAGCATCGCGCAGACTTTTTCGATCTTGTCGCCGAGGCGAAACGGAACCGATTCCAACCGCAATCTACCTGCCTCGATCTTTGAGAAGTCGAGAACACCATCGATGATGGCCAGTAGCGACCCCGCCGACTCTCCAAGCAGATCCACGATCTCACTTTGATCTGCGAGCAATGCAGTCCTTCGCAGGACATCGATCATCCCGATCACCCCATTCATGGGTGTGCGGATTTCATGGCTCATCGTTGCAAGGAAGGTGGACTTCGCGTTGTTGGCCAGCACTGCCTCGTGACGGGCGGCCTCGAGCTCTTCCGTGCGGATCATGACCCGCGCCTCCAGTGAAGCGGCCAACTCGCGCAACTGTTCGTGGTTGCGCTTGCGCTCGGTGATGTCACGCTCGACTGCAATGAAATGCGTCAACGCCCCCTGTTCGCCGCGGACCGGCTCGATGTGCATTTCCAGCCAGTAGGTTGTGCCGTCCTTCGCATAGTTCAGGATTTCCGCGATCACGGATTCACCACGGGTCAGCGCCTGGCGGATGCGCGCAAGCTCCGTTCGATCGGTACCGGCGCCCTGAAACATGCGTGGCGAACGGCCGAGCACTTCTGCGGCGGAATACCCGGACAAGCGGAACAACGCCTCATTGGCGTACATGATCTTTGGGTCCGGTTCATCGATCAGACCCGCTTCAGTTACCACCAGCGCGTCGCCGATCTGCGAGACGCAACGTTGCAGCAGTTCGAGCTGCTGTCGCGAACTGCGTGTTGCGTCTTCTGCCTGCTTGCGGTCGGTGATGTCCTGTACGGCACCCTGCATTGCCAGCGTGCGATGCGCCTCGTCCTGGACCGCTTCGCCAATCGCCCTCACCCATCGCCGGCGCCCGCGAGCCGTGGTCAGCTCAAGCTCCAGATCGTACGGTGTGCCGAACGCGATGCACTGCTCGCACGCAGCGCGTATCAACTCCCGCGAATCCGGCACATAGAAGTCAATGGCCTGATCCAGCGACGGCAAGGTACCAGCTGGCACCTCGTGAATGACGCACACCTGATCAGACCACGATACATGGCTCGCATCGGTGTCGAGCCTCCACGCACCAATCTTCCCAAGTCGACCTGCAAGGTTCAGTTGCGCCCTATGGCGCCGCAATTGCTCTTCGAGCTCGCGTCGTTCGGTGATGTCCTGACAGGTGCCCGTCAGGCGCAGCGAACCGCCCGAAAGATCACCATCGGTGCGCCAGCGATGTTCGACCACCTTCCTTGCGCCGCCGGGAAGAATCAAGCGGGTTTCTGCTGCACGTTCCTGGCCATCCTGCAGCGTTAGAACCAGCGATTGTGCAAACGCGGGCCTGTCTTCAGGGTCCACGAGGTCCATGAACTGCGCCTGGGTCTGGAACTCGCTCTGCACTTCCAGGATTTTCGCCAGTCCGGAAGAAAGGGTGATCGCTGCGGTAGCGGGATTCAGGGTCCAGCTGCCGAGTTTGACCATCGCCTGAAGCTGCAACAGCAGGGAACGCTGTTCACCCAGCTCGAGGACCAATGCGCGCTGCTCGCTCTCACTGGCCACCAGCTGCTGCTGCGCGTCGGACAACAGGAACGAGCGACCGCTTGGGGAGACAACGGCATCAACCTCACCGTCAGTCAGCGTCTGAATCTGTCCTACGATATCGAGAAGCTGTCGGGTCAGGACGCTCAATTGAGTCCGCGGCGCCATAGAACTGGCGAAGCCGTGATCCGAGCTCAACTCTTCCGCTCGAGTTCGAGCAGATCGAGCAGCTCGGACATGTTGTGCAGCGAGCCGATCACCTGCGCCTTGGGCCCAGGCGCAAGCTTTATCAAGGTGGGCGTCAGGTAGACCTCATCCGAAAGTGCGCGCTCGGGCTCGCGCGACAGATCGACGATCTCGATGTGATGGCGATCAGCAAGATGCAGATCACAGAGCTGCGAGAGATTGGCGATCGCCCGCCGTGAGTTGTGCGCGTTGCCGGTGACATACAGGCGGAATCGATACGTGCTGGAGCTCTCCTTCACCGCGACGCAACCCGGGGGGCGGCGGGCACTGGGTCGGCGCTGCGCCGTCGCTTTACTCCCGACCGGTGCTTAGCAGTTTCTGCCACACGGTGCGTCCGCACCTCCTGCAATTGGGCCACCTGTTCCCCCTTGGCTTCAAGCAGCGACTGCAGCGCCGCCATTTGCGCCGCAAGCTGTGCCTGCTCGCTGACCAGCAGCTGCAGGCGCACCCTGTCGTCCTTCTCCACTCTGTGGCGCGACTCTGCTTCAGCCCGCTCGCGTTCCCAACGCAACGTGCCTATGAGCACCTCGCCACCAGCGGAATAGGCATCAGCCAGGGTCACGCCTTCATGACTCAGGATCAGTTCGCGCACCTGGTTCGAATGTGCGGTTCCCCGTGACTTGACGATCGTAAGGGCTCGATTGCGCTCGCCGCCGCGGATCTGGTAGCTCAGATGCAACCAGGTATCGGCGAGGGTGGAAATCCTGAGCGGCGAATTCTCGACACTGGCGGCTGCTTCTCCCAGCAGGCTGGTGCACAGCAACGTCATGCCATTGAACTTGGTCCAGTCGATGAGTCTGCTGGCCACGCTTTCTGCCAACTCTTCATTTCCGCCGCGCGTCAGGGCTGACACCGGATCAATCACGAGGCACTGGGCGCCGTGGGCCAGGGCGTGGGCCTGAATGGTTTGCAGCTGGGTCTCGGCACTTCCCATCAGGGACTGAGCCGCTTCCATTCTCAGGTACCCGGTGCCCCTGCCACCGCTCACGTGTCGGTCCAGGTGAATTCCCACCGACTTCATGTTCCGGACCAACTCCGGCACTGCAGAATCGAATGTGATGTAGAGGGTACGCGCTTTGCGCTGACAGGCCGCTTCGGCAAATGCACTTGCGAGGGTCGTTTTGGACGTTCCGGGTGCACCCGTCAGAAGTATTCCGGCACCCTGGTAAAAACCGCCTCCCAGCATCGTATCCAGCCGTGCCGATCCCGACGACAGGCGTTCGTTTGAAACGGTGGCAAGCCCGGTGCGACGATCAGGTATCGATGAGACATCGATTCCCGTTGCGCTGATGACATACGGCGATTCGTTTTCCCGAAACGCCGTGCCGCGATATTTGGTTATGCGTACATTGCGCTGCGAGACGCCTGTTTCGACACGATGCGCAAGCGTCAGACCGCAATCGACCATGAACTGGATGAATTCACTGCGCTCGCTGGGCCGGCCGGTGGCAGAAAGTTTTGAGGTCAGAATGGCGGTGATGGCGCGGGAGTGGATCCAGTCGCGCAGTCGATAGAGCTCGCGCCGCTCGGCAACCGGATCGCTCAGTAACGCCAGGACAACATCGATCGCATCGAAGACTACGCGTTGCGCGCCGTTCTTCTTGATGATGACGTCCAGGGCGGCCAGCATTCCGCCCAGGTCAAATCCACCGGATTGCAAGGCCGCAACGGGCGGTTGCGCATTCAGGAAGAACAGCTGCTTTCCCGCCTGTTTGTTCAGCTTCCAGTTGAAGCTGGCCGCGTTCTCCATGACCATTGAAGACTGTTCCTCAAACGCCACGAATATCCCGGGTTCGTGCTGGTCTCTCGCGGCGTTGGCCAGGGTCTGCAGCGCCAGCACTGTCTTGCCCGCACCACTTGCGCCTTGGATCAGCGTGATTCTGCCGCGGGGAATGCCGCCCTGAAGCATGACATCCAGGCCGGTGATGCCAGTGGGAGCTTTGGCAAGAGCGGCTGGCTCGCGAACAGCACGATGGGTCACGGCTTTCTCCCGGATTCAAAATTTCGGTAGATTCGGCGGCGCGACCACTTCCTTGCAATGCGTTGCCCTGGTGACAGGACCATAGGCGCTTAATACATAATAGGAACGTGATGAAGATCCCATTGTGAATGCATTGCGCAAAGTTATTTGCATGCCCTTGTTCTGCCGAAAGGCTGCGCTCTTGCATGCCGTACCACCATTCTTGGCCCGCGCGATGCGCGGCTAGCGCTTGAACTCAGGCTTCTGCGGGTTCCGCTGTTCTCCCGGCCTATCCGGACCGCGTTCGTGACTGGCCTCAAACCGGCTGCGCTCCGGTCTGGTGGCATTCGCATCAAGGTCTTCGCTCACTGCCTCCAGAGCACGAACAGCGCTCTCCAGGCTGTCACCGGCGCCGGTATTCATCTTTTCGACCACCGGCGTGATCCCCTTCAAATACTTTGTGATCTCCGCCAGGCGAACCCGGATGGAGTCGCGCGGAACCGTGGTGTAGTCAAAGTAGGGAAGTTTCATGGAAGCCTCTCCCAGATGATCTAGAAGGTGCTCTCAGTCCGCATCATCCCAATGCTGTAACGCCTTGCAGGCACACTCCTACAAGCACGGTTTAGCCGTGAATTCTCGATGCGGCGCGCGCCACTGATTGACGCACAGCTGGCTGCTTGATTCCGGCAAGCACGGGAAAATCATCTGCAGGCGCTATCGCGAAAAGGCTAGCGTCAGTATGCATTCAACCCCACACCTGAAGCTCATACCAGCTGATCGAGGTGAAGGCCGGGTGACCGGGTCCAGGACAACCAACGACGGTGGCTGGAATTTTTCACCAGACACGAGATGCCCGCAACGGTCTGCGAAGTCAGATGGGCAGCCGCCGCGCACGTTCTGAAGTGATGGTATGGAACAAATGATTTGGTATGCCGTTTCAGCGTCGAAGAGCTTGTAGGCCTTCTCGCGAGGCTTCGCATTCTCAACTGCTTTGAGGTGCGGGGAATCAGCCTTTATCAGACCCTCTCGGATGAGAGAGTGGTGCCCAGGGTCGGAATCGAACCAACGACACGCGGATTTTCAAGGTAAACAGAGTGTTGTAGGTAATTGGACCGCGCTGTCTCGTCCTTAAAGTCATTGAAAGCACAGACTGCTAAGCTTGGACCTAGTTGGACGCGGATGCACCATGCTCGTCGGCTTCCTAGCAGAATCCTAGCAAAATGCTGCGCTCCAAGTTTAGCAGCGGCAGAGGTTATCTGTAGTTAGGCGTTAATTACGTTTGCAGAAAAGCAACAATCGATTTGGTCCTCGACAGCGAGCGGACAAGCGCAGCGCAACGCCTCGAAGCTTCATGACGAGGCAGATCCTGACGACCGATTCGCCAGACGCTCCGAGTTTGGCTGCAGCAATCGAAAAGGTTCTATGCTCAAACCTGCTGCGACCTTTCCCAAAGTGCCCAATCGAAACCATCCCATGAGATTGCAGGAATCGCATCCTGGTGCCACGATGGGGCGTGCAGGGAGAAATTGCGTCAACGATGTTGTTCGCCACAGTGTCTGCAATGAGCAGGTCAGCTATGAATAGCGGCTGGGGAGGTTGAGCACGCGGTGTGCGCGATGATGCTCCAGCCTTTCGGATCAGAGCCATAGATTGATCAATATGTCGTCGGTTCCACTATAGTGAGAAATTC
>JBDSGY010000072.1:0-6576 GCA_039918755.1 Steroidobacteraceae bacterium | reverse complement strand
AGCAGCACGATTTCATCATTGCCTCGGATGAGTGTTACGCCGACCTGTTCCACGACGAGGCCCACCCGCCTGTTTCGCTGCTGAGCGCCGCTTTCGCCATGGGCAACACGGCGTTCACGCGCTGCATGACCTTTCATTCGCTGTCCAAGCGCTCGAGCCTGCCAGGCCTGCGCTCCGGGTTCGTGGGTGGGGATGCCGCCCTGATCAAGCCGTTCCTGCTCTATCGCACTTACCACGGCTGCGCCATGCCGGTTCCCACGCAGAAGGCGAGCGTTGCGGCCTGGAACGACGACGCGCATGTCGTGGCCAATCGCGCCCTGTACCGGCGCAAGTTCGATCGCGTGCTGCCGATCCTCGCGCCCGTGATCGAAGCGCTGCGCCCGGCGGGCGGCTTCTATCTGTGGCTGCACGTGGGCGGCGACGACGAAGCCTTTACGGCGGGTCTGTTCGCTGCACAGAACATCACGGTCGTGCCCGGCAGCTATCTGGCGCGCAATACCGCGCAGGGCAATCCCGGGGCCGGCTACGTGCGCATCTCACTCGTTGCTTCGGAAGAGGAATGTGTGCAGGCTGCGACCCGCATTCGCGAATTCATACTGTCACGGAATACTGCAAAGCCATGAGCGACTCCCTGCGCAACACCATCGAGGCGGCTTTCGAGAAGCGCGCCGACATCACTCCAGCGACCATCGACAGCGCGCTGCGGCAGGCAATCGAGGACTGCATCGGCCTGCTCGACAGCGGCCGCGCGCGCGTCGCTGAGAAACAGGGCGACACGTGGCAGGTCAACGAATGGCTCAAGAAGGCCGTGCTGCTGTATTTCCGCGCCAACGACAACCAGCCGATCGATGCCGGGGCGCTGCGGTACTACGACAAGGTGCCGCTGAAGTTCGCCAATCAGAGCGCCGCCGAACTCAAGGCCAGCGGCGTGCGCGTGGTGCCAACGGCTACCGCCCGGCGCGGCGCGTACATTGCGCCGAACGTGGTGCTGATGCCCTCCTACGTGAACATCGGCGCCTATGTGGATTCCGGCACCATGGTCGATACCTGGTCGACGGTAGGTTCGTGCGCGCAGATCGGCAGGAACGTGCATCTTTCCGGCGGCGTCGGCATCGGTGGCGTGCTCGAACCACTCCAGGCTTCGCCCACCATCATCGAGGACGACTGCTTCATCGGCGCTCGCTCGGAGGTGGTCGAAGGCGTCATCGTGGGTGAAGGCTCGGTGCTCGCCATGGGCGTGTTCATCAGCCAGAGCACGAAGATCTACGACCGTGCAACCGGCGAAGTCAGCTACGGACGGGTGCCGCCTGGATCCGTGGTGGTGCCCGGCTCCCTGCCGTCCGCCGATGGCAAGTACAGCCTGGCCTGCGCCATCATCGTGAAGCGCGTGGATGCCAGGACGCGCGCGAAGACGTCGATCAACGAACTGCTGCGCACAACAGACTGACGCCTGGCGGGCTAGCCGAACCGCCCCGTGATGTAGTCTTCCGTGAGCTTGTGCCGTGGATTGGTGAAGATCCGGTCTGTCTCGCCCACTTCGATCAGGTCGCCCAGGTGGAAATACGCCGTGCGCTGCGACACGCGTGCGGCCTGTTGCATGGAGTGGGTGACGATCACGATGGCGTAGCTCGCGCGCAGCTCGTCGATCAGATCCTCGATGCGGGCCGTGGCGATGGGGTCCAGCGCCGAGCACGGCTCGTCCATCAGGATGACCTCAGGATTCACGGCAATGGTGCGCGCGATGCAGAGCCGCTGCTGCTGGCCACCTGAAAGGCCAGTGCCCGGATTGTTCAGGCGGTCCTTCACTTCGTCCCAGAGGCCGGCGCGTCGCAGGCTCGTGGTCACGATCTCGTCCAGCTCGACACGGTCGGCGGCGAGGCCATGGATGCGCGGACCGTAGGCCACGTTCTCATAGATGGTCTTCGGAAAAGGATTCGGCTTCTGGAACACCATGCCGATGCGCGCGCGCAGCTGCACCACGTCCTTGCGCTTGTCGTAGATGTCGCTGCCTTCCATGCTGATGAGGCCTGCCACGCGGGCGCCTTCGATGGTGTCGTTCATGCGGTTAAGGCAGCGCAGGAACGTCGATTTGCCGCAGCCGGAAGGGCCGATCATCGCGAGCACCTGGTTGCGCGCAATGTCGATGTTCACATCCATGATGGCGCGCTTTTCACCGTAGTAGACATTCACGTCGCGCGCCGAGATCAGTGGATCGTCCACCACCACGCTGCCGACGGTCTTGCAGGCGGGGTTGACCGGCAGCACAGGCGCTTTCGTTGCGATCGGATCAGCGGACATGTAGCAGACTCCTCGGACCGGTGTTACCAGCGACGCTCATAGCGATTGCGCAGGATGACGGCGGTGGCGTTCATGAGAATCAGGAAGCCCAGCAGCACGATGATGGCCGCGGAGGTGCGCTCCAGGAAGGCGCGCTCGGGGCTGTCTGCCCACAGGAAGATCTGTACCGGCAGCACGGTGGCGGGATCGACCAGCGACTTCGGGACATCGACGATGAATGCCACCATGCCGATCATGAGCAGTGGCGCGGTTTCGCCCAGCGCGCGGGCCATGCCAATGATGGTGCCGGTGAGGATGCCGGGCATGGCCAGTGGCAACACATGATGGCCCACCATCTGCAGCTTCGACGCGCCCATGCCCAGCGCCGCCTCGCGGATCGACGGGGGCACGGCTTTCAGCGCGGCGCGGCTGGCAATGATGATGGTAGGCAGTGTCAGCAGCGTGAGCACGAAGCCGCCCACCAGGGGCGCGGAACGCGGCATGCCGAAGAAGTTCAGGAACATCGCCAGGCCCAGCAGGCCGAATACGATCGACGGCACGGCCGCGAGATTGTTGATGTTCACCTCGATGAGATCGGTCCAGCGATTGCGTGGCGCGAACTCTTCCAGGTAGATGGCGGCCGCCACCCCGATGGGGAAGGACAACAGCAGCGTCACGGCCAGCGTGTACAGGGTGCCGACGACTGCGCCCCACACGCCTGCCTGCTCCGGCTCCCGCGAATCGCCGTGGACAAAGAAACCCTTGTTGAACTTCAGCTTCAGCTGGTCCTTCGCGGCCAGCGCATCGATCCAGCCGATCTGGTCATCACTGAGCACGCGGGTGGCCTCTGCGCGCTTCCGGTCGATGCGGCCCTTCAGCAATTGGTCGACATTCGCGGCGGCGAGAAACGACATCCGCTGCCGCTTGCCGATCAATGCGGGATCGGCCTCGACCAGATGCTGCAGTTCGAAGGACGCGGAGTTGCTCACCAGTTCATACAGCGCGCGGGTGCGAGGTCGCCCTTCCACCTCCGGGAACTGTTGCCGCAGCGCGGCTCTCACCAGCGAGGTGTAGTTGGCCGTGGCGAGTGTCTCCGGCTGACGCGTGCCAGCCGGATCGATGATCTCGGGATCGAAATAGATATCGAGCGTGACCCCCGCCTGCAGGAACGCGGAATAGCCCTTCGAGATGATGCTGCCGAACAGGAAGAAGACGAACAGGATGCCGACCAGGACGGCCCCCAGCCCGTAGGCGCGAAACCGGCGCTCGGCCCACGCCCGTCGCCGCAGGCTCTTTTCCACCAGCAGGCGGGTATCCGCTGCGGAACGGCTATTCATACTGCTCCCGGTACTTGCGCACGATGTACAGCGCGAAGATGTTCAGCCCCAGTGTTACCAGGAACAGAACCAGCCCGAGCGCGAAAGCAGCCAGCGTCTTCGGACTGTCGAATTCCTGGTCCCCCGTCAACAGGGTCACGATCTGCACCGTGACGGTGGTCACCGCCTCGAGCGGATTGGCCGTCATCCTGGCCGCGAGACCAGCCGCCATCACCACGATCATCGTTTCACCAATGGCTCGCGAAACCGCCAGGAGCACGCCACCGACGATTCCCGGCAGCGCGGCGCGCAGCACGACCTGCTTGATGGTTTCCGAACGCGTGGCGCCAAGCGCATACGCGCCGTCGCGCAGCGACTGCGGCACCGCCGTAATCATGTCGTCCGCCAGCGACGAGACAAACGGAATGATCATGATGCCCATTACGAGGCCGGCTGCCAGTGCGCTTTCCGAAGCGACATGCAGGCCAATGCTTTCCCCGAAGGTGCGCAAGGCAGGACCCACGGTAAGCGCGGCAAAGAAGCCGTACACCACTGTGGGGATACCCGCGAGGATCTCCAGCAGCGGCTTGGCGAAGGACCGGAATCGGCGGTTGGCATACTCCGCGAGATAAACCGCCGAAAACAGGCCCACGGGCACGGCAATCAGCATCGCGATGCCCGAAATCATCATCGTGCCGAGGAACAAGGGCACCGCGCCGAAACTGCCCGACGAGCCCACCTGATCGGCGCGCATTGCAGTCTGCGGGCTCCACTGCAGTCCCAGCAGAAACTCATGCACGGGCACCGATCGGAAAAACAATATCGATTCGTAGACCACCGACAGCACGATGCCCAGCGTCACGAAGACCGCGAGTGTCGAGCACGCAAGCAGCACCTTTTCGCCGATGGCTTCGACCGTGTTGCGCGCGCGCAGGTCGGGCGTGATGCGCGAACGCGCCCAGAAAGTGGCAAGCAGGCCCATCACCAGAATGATGCCGGTCAGTGCCAGCGATGAAATGCCGCGCAGACGCTGGTAGTGCGCAGCGGCGACCTGCACCTGCTGGCCGACGCCGGCTGCCGGCACCGAGCCCGATGCAAAATTGCGAACGTCGTTCATGAACAGCCCGAGATTGGCCGCACCACTTGGTGCAGGGCCCAGGTCGCGGGTAACAAGCGAAGAAATGAGACCGTCCTGGCAGGCCAGCCAGATTGCGAGCACCGCCAGGCATGGCAGCGCGCACCAGAGCGCAGTGAGCAATCCGTAGTAACTGGGCAACGAGTGCAACTGGCGTATGCCGCGCCCGCCCCCGACCAGTGCCAGCGAACGGTACTTGCCGAGCCAGTATCCCAGCGCCGCCATTGCGGCAATCAACAACAGCAGCGCGCTCGTAGACATGCTCATCCGGATGTTTTTGCTGAGATGCGGTGTGTTGGATCCACCGCTGTATCGAGTATAGCCTGCCGGGCCACCGGTTTTGGCGGCGCCCCGGGGCACGGGGACGCCGCCTGCCATTTCCGCCCTGCTCAGTACTTGAAATTCATGTCGAGCTGCAGCCGCTTGTAGTCGCGGTCGAACACAGCGCCCGTCACGCCCGGAACGGTGGTGCCGCCGTCCAGATTCGTCTTGTTCATGAAGTACGTGGTGTTGATGGTCCAGTTCTTTGCAAACGCGTACGCGAACTTGAACACGCCGCCCTTGGCGTCCGTGTTGCCCGCGCCGTAGTCGGAATCGATGTATTCGCCGTACAGCGCGTCCTTCTCGACATCCTGGTAGAAGTAGCCGATTTCCCAGGTGTGCGGATCCGAGGCCTTGCCGTACAACACGCCGACGCTGTAGGCCGTATCCAGGGCGTTGACGGCGGCATCGTTCTTCACGTAGTCACCATAGATGGATAGCGGACGGCCGCCGACCGGCACGGAATACTCAGCGAACCCCTCGATCAGGTTGTAGTCGCTGGCAAGGCACGGAGGCGCCACGCCCGTGAAGCATCCGGTGGTCTTGGTGCTGTTGCCGTTCGCGGCACTGAATGCCGGCGCGCGGTTCCGCACGCTGTTCACGTCGAACACGCTGACGCCAAGCGTCAGGCGACCGGTGCCGATGGTCGGCTTCCAGCCGAACTGGCCGCCGACCATCGTGCTCTCGCCGGAGGCGGCGAGGTTGGTGGCGCTGACGGTATTGCGTTCCTTCAGCACGTTGTAGAACGAGCTCGCAAAGAAGTCGCCATGCGTGAAGTTCGCCGCGACTCCTTCCGGATTCACGTCACCGTCGAACAGGATGCTCTGGCCGGGGCGCACCCAGGGGTACTTCATCTTGCCGGCCGTGAACTTCCAGTCCGGCAGCGGCTGCCATTCGACATAGGCGACGTCCAGGTACAGGCTCTTGCGTGAATTGCCATCGGTCAGCGTCTGGTTCGACGAGCGCGGATCGTTGGCCTCGGCAGTGGCAATGCCAAACTCGGTGCGGATGGTGTCGTTGACCTTCGCAACGAAACCCGTGCGCACGCGGATGCGGTCACGGTTGCGCTCGCCCGCGAATTCCTGATCGATGTTCTCGTTGCGATAGCGGAAGTCACCCTTGAAGGTGAAGTTCGGCACCCAGCTGCCTACGTTCGCCTTGGCCATCGCGATCTGGTCGGTCTGCTTGTCATTGGTGTCATCCACCGACTGCGCGCGCGTTTCCAGCTGATCGAGGCGCTTCTGCAGGGCAGTGACCGCGGCCTTCAGCTCGCTGACTTCATCCGCAGCGGCCGTTGCCGGCACGCCGGCGGCCAGGGCCAGCACGCTGGCCAGCGCGGTCGCGGGCGCAAACGGGAAATTACGGGATGAGAAGATTGCCTTGTACATGTGTGGAGCTCTTGTATTTCGATTGGGGAATCTGGTTACTTGATCTTGGCCGAGACGTTGCTGCGCACCTTCGCCAGCTCCGCAGCCGACATCGGCACCAGGCCCTTGTCAGCCAGGTAGCCTTCGCCACCCATCGAGC
>JBDSGY010000071.1:0-4474 GCA_039918755.1 Steroidobacteraceae bacterium | reverse complement strand
ATGACCTCGGACATGATGCGGATCTCGGTCTGGTAGGTGAGGCTGCCGGACGCGAGGATGGTGGGGGAAATGACGCGCGCGGCGACGGTCTGCACTTCCACCTCCTTGGCATCACTGCCGCGCCTGGCGCGCATGGCCACCGGCACCGCCACCAGCAGCACCAGGCCTGCGATCACCAGAATCTTCTTCGTGCTTGTCATGATCGCCCCAGTGCAAAGTACGCCCAGCAGCCGTAGATGAGCACGAACGGCAAGGCAGAGAAAACGATGCTGAACAGCCACGAGCGCCCGGACCACGTCTTGACGCCGACCGCTGCAAGGTAAAGAGAGAGGAACTGCAGCAGGTTGATGCTGAGCAGCAGCGTGTAGCCCGGCTCGCCGGGCGCACGCTGGAAGAACAGCGAGTTCAGCGACAGCGGTTGCAGATCGCCCTGATCGATCTGCGCCGACGTAGCGGTGAGCAGCACATACCCTGCTGGAATGACACTCAGCACCGACGGCAGCGCGGTCCATGCAGTGAAGGCAAACCACTGCTTGAAACTGCGCTGCACATTGGTGATTTTGCCCGCCAGCAGGTCATACAGTGCCGTGATCAGCGAGATGATGACGACGGCGAAAGCACTGGCAACGACGGCAATGGTCGCCACCCGGGTGGGATGCTCAGACGCCTGCTTCACCTGCGTTTCGATCTGCGCCTCGGTGAGCGACTTGGCAAAGCCGCTGGCGCGGATCTGCCGGTCGGTCATCCACTCCAGATCGACCACTTTGTAATACCAGAGCGCAATGCCAGCGGTGGCGAGGATCAGCAGCAGCAATGGGAACAGCACGCGCGGCCGCTCCGCAATCGCGGCAAACGCCTTGCGCGGCTCGAAAACCAGTGCCTGAAGCATGGCCATGCTGTTCATTGGAGACCCCTCAATCCCGCTCGATTGTTGTTCCTGCCAGTATCAGTCCGGCAGACCGTTGGTTTCTTACAGTGGCGGGCATGACACGCGCCGCCAGCGCATTGTAAGGAGCGGCGAGATTGCGGGACTATCTATCGCCATGACCGAACAGACCCGCGAACAGCGCTTCCTGGCGCTGCTCAACGCCAACCTGGGGGCGCTGCGGCGTCTGTCGAGCAGCTATGCCGGCACCACCGGCGAGCGCGACGACCTGCTGCAGGAGATTGCGCTGGCGCTGTGGCAGGCCCTGCCGCGTTTCCGCGGCGAATCGTCGGAGCGGACCTTCCTGTTCCGGATTGCACATAACCACTGCATCAATCACATCGTGCGCCGCAAGCCGGCGGAATCGCTGCAGGCACTGGAGCTGGACCCTGAAGACGGTGCACGCCCCATCGAAATGGCGCTGAGCTCCGCACAGGAATCCGCCCGCCTGGTCGAGGCCGTGCGCCGCCTGCCCCTCATCCAGCGCGAAGTGGTGGTGCTGGCCCTGGAAGACCTGGATTACGCCGAGATCGCCGCGGTGCTTGGCATTTCTGAAACCAACGTCGGCGTGCGCCTGAACCGGGCGCGCGCCAGCTTGCGAAAGCTGATGGGAGAACGCGCATGAACGGCCCGCCGGATCTGGAACAGATGAAGCAGCGATGGCAGGCGCAGGCCGTGCCGGGCCCGGACGTGGCCGCGCTGCGCAAACGCGTCGGCATCGACACGCGCGCCCATCAGCGCACGCTGGTTTTCGTGGCCCTGGCCACGCTGCTGGTCGTCGTGCTGACACTGCTCTACGCCTGGCGCAGCGCCCGCGCCGCCGCGTGGGTGAGTTTCGTCTTCACCACCGCTTTTGCAGCGGTCGTATGGCTGGTGGCACTGTGGCTGTCGCGCGGCACCTGGCGGCCCCGCGACGAATCCACCGCCGCGTACCTGGATGTTTCGATCGAGCGCTGCAAGTCGGTGATCGTGGCGGCGCCCGTGGGCATCGCGCTGTATCTGGCTGGCCTCGCCGGCACGCTGATTTGGAAGCAGCGGCTGCTCGGAGTGGACTGGGACCAGATGCTGGGCACGCCGGCGATCATCTTCGCCGGCTGGATCGGCGCGCCGCTGTATTCGCTGTGCATGCTGTGGAATGTGCAGCGCCAGCGCCGGCGACTGGCCGTGCTGGTCGATCTGCAGCGGCAGCTAAGGGAGAGCTGACACAAGGCGCGTCCGGAGCTAGGCTTGTGTCATGGCCCTCCTCTGGAAGCACCTCATTCAGTTCGCCCCGCAGATCATCAGCTTGTCACGCGAGCTGCTGAGCCGCACACGCAGCAAGCCAAAGCCCGGCGATCTGGTGCGGGCCGCCGAACCGGAAGATCTGGCGCAGCGCCTGTCCGCGCTGGAAGAAAACGAGCGCCGCCAGGCCGAGCTGGTCGAACGCATGGCCCTGCAGCAGGCGGAACTGTCACAGGCGGTGGTCACGTTGCACCGCCGACAGCGGTG
The DNA here is from genome assembly GCA_039918755.1 of Steroidobacteraceae bacterium. Classification (GTDB taxonomy): domain Bacteria; phylum Pseudomonadota; class Gammaproteobacteria; order Steroidobacterales; family Steroidobacteraceae; genus ZC4RG30. The sequence goes on along the minus strand of JBDSGY010000071.1, from coordinate 2,061 downwards.
GCTCGCTGGCGGCATCGTCGTGCTTGCCATCGCGCTGCTGTGGCAGATTTTCTGGCGCGGGGGCTGAACGCCCGCGGCTAGCGCTGCGTCGAACCTTTCTTCTTTGCCAGGTCCGCCGCATAGATCTGCGGCGCAAACCCATCTGTGGCCTGTTGCCGCGCGACCGGCACGGGTTGCGTTGAAAACGATGCCAGCATGAGTTCGCATCGCTGCTGCACCGACGACGCGAATTCCGGGTGCGACAGGATGTAGAGATCATTGCGGCGGATGCCCTCGAGCACCTGCCGGCCGGCTTCCATCGGGTCCATGGCCGCCGCCATCAGGTCCACCGGCGGCGCATCGGCACGCAGCGGCGGCGGCGCGGACTTCTGCGCGGCAACGCCATGCGACGCGGGGCGATTGCGCTCGGCGTCGAAGATCTCGGAGCGCACCAGTCCCGGACAGAAGATCGACACGCCGATGTTGCTGCCCGCCATTTCCTCGCGCAGCGCCTCCATCATCCCCACCACCGCAAACTTGGTGGTGACGTACACGCCCAGCGTACCGGCCACGATGCCGGCGGCCGATGAAGTGACCATGATGTGGCCACCCTCACCATGTGCCTGCATGCGCGGCAGGAAGGTGCGGATGCCGTTGAACACACCGTTCACGTTGACGTCCATGGCCCAGTCCCAGTCCTGCCAGGACACCTTGCTCAGCAGTGCCGGCAGGCCCACGCCGGCGTTGTTGCACAGCAGGTGCACCTTGCCGAACACGCGCTCTGCTTCATCTGCAGCACGCGGCAGCGCATCGCGGTCGGCGGTGTCCAGATAGATGGAGTGCACGCCCGGGTTTTGCTTCGGAAAGGACGCGAGCGCGGCTTCGCGATGGGCGACGCTGCGATACGTGAACACCACTCTCATGCCGGCGGCGGACAGCACCCGGGCGATTCCGAGCCCGATGCCGCTGGAGCCACCCGTCACGAAGGCAACCTTGCCTTGCACTTCGGCCAGCGGCGTCTGCACGGCTACGGAATTGATGGACATGTTTCCCCCGGAATTGTCGGTCCCCGGCTGCAGCTTACCCTGCAATGCCGCCTGCCCGATATCAGGGGACGGGCTGCTTATGCGCCCGCCACAAGTATTAATAGGTTGAGCTTTGCGGGCTGAATAGCCGATCCTGCGGCACTCATGGAAATTCCTCGCGCAGATACCGCGGAAGAAGAGGTCGAGCGCGAACACGCGGCCCTCGGCCTGCCTCCCGTGGAAGAAGAAGTCGCCCGCCCGGGCAAGTCGCCGCTGATGCAGGTCGTGACCTACCTGGTCATGGCCGTGCTGCTGGCGCTGGCAGGCTATTTCGTTTGGCAGCTGTTCGAGGGCAAGCACGACCGCAGTGGCACGGAGATCCTGGCGCAGACCTTCCACGATCCCATGTTCTGGTCGGCTGTCGGCGTGGGTTTCCTGGCACAGGTGATCGATGGGGCACTGGGCATGGCCTATGGCATCACCGCCAGCAGCTTCCTGCTCGCGGTTGGCGCATCGCCGGTGATGGCCAGCGGCGCCACGCACCTAGCAGAAGTATTCACCACGGGCATCTCCGGTGTGTCGCATCTGCGCATGGGCAATGTCAACAAGAAGCTGTTCCTGAGTCTCGTGATTCCCGGCGTCACCGGCGGACTCATCGGCACCTATGTGCTGAGCAGCATCGATGGCGCCGTGCTCAAGCCGTGGATCACGGGGTATCTGCTGCTGATGGGCCTGTATGTGTTGAGCAAGGCGTTCCGCCGCATCATCCTCGTGCGCACCGATGTGAGTCCGGCGAAGGTCGCGCCGCTGGCGTTGCTCGGCAGTTTCATGGATGCCACCGGCGGCGGCGGATGGGGCCCCATCGTCACCACTTCGCTGGTGGGTGCGGGCCATGATCCGCGCACGACCATCGGCTCGGTGAATTTTGCCGAGTTCTTTCTCACCGTGGCCGTGTCGGCGGCGTTCTTCAGCATCCTGGATGACAGCGTGTGGATGATCGTCGGCGGGCTGGTGGTCGGCGGAATGTTTGCCGCGCCATTTGCAGCCTACATCACGC
>JBDSGY010000070.1:0-2933 GCA_039918755.1 Steroidobacteraceae bacterium | reverse complement strand
TTCGACGGCACCGAGGCCGCGCAGAAACTGCTGTCGTGCATCTATCGCTGCGAAAAGGCGAGCGGCTTCGCCTTCGGAGCACAGCACATCGTCGACGTGCTGCGCGGCAAGCGCACGGAAAAACTGGTGGAACGCGGGCACGACACATTGACCACCTTCGGCATTGGCGCAGATCTGGATGAATCGCAATGGCGGGCCGTATTGCGGCAACTGGTCACGCTGCGGCTGGTCGCCGTCGACCATGACCACTGGAATGTGCTGCGACTTACGGACGCCAGTCGGGCGGTACTGACCGGCACCCGCCGTCTGACGCTGCGGCGCGAACCGGCCCGCACTGCGGCCGATCGTCGCGGCATCAAGGCGCGCAGGTCCGCGCCCGTCGCTACCGGTTCACCGGGGGAAGAAGCGGTATTCCAGGCGCTGCGCGACTGGCGGCGCGGGGTGGCGCACGAACACGCGGTGCCGGCCTACACGGTGCTCCACGACGCCTCGCTGCGCGAGATCGCCCGCCTGCTGCCCGATTCCGGGCCAGCGCTCGGCGGGGTGTCGGGCGTAGGCGCGACCAAGCTGGCGCGCTATGGAGCCGCGATCATCGAGGTGGTTCGGGGCGCACAGGCGCAGGGGTGACAGGGCCTCTCGGCAAAACGGCGGCCTATCGGGTAACGTACGCGCCTGTTCACAAACCCTGGTGGAGTCCGTCATGCAGCTGCAGCTCGAAGAATTGCTGTTTCCAGTACTGGAAATGCGCACCAACACCAACCACGACCAGAAAGGCGATCGCGCCGGCACGATGCTGCAGTATGGTCAGCAGCTGCAGAGGCTCGACGGCGAGGCAGTGCGCTACGGATTGATGGTATCGGTGCGCAACGACGACGAGAAAAGCCGCAACGCGCCGTACAACTTCATGGTTGAAGCCTATGGCATCCTGCTGGTGACGGAATCAACGCTCGACGCCGAAGCAGAAGCCGCAGCGGTAACCGCCAACGGTCTCGCCATTGTCATGGGTGCGATCCGTGAGCGCCTGGCCGACCTTACGTCGCGCGCGCCTTGGGGCCGCTTCCTGATCAACGCGGTGAACCTGCCAGCGCCGGCCACGATCTCGGTGATCTGATTCCCTGATGGAACGTTGCGGCCATCTGGTCGCAACGGCTCCCTCAGCGCTTGAACAATCCTTTCAGCTTCTCCTTTACCTTCTCCGTCACCTTTTCCGTCCGCTTTTCCACTTCCTGCTTCAAGCGCTCTTTGGCCATGCCCGCCAGGTCCGGTCGCACCTTCGGATCCGCGAGAGTTCCAGTTATCTTCACCGGAATGGTGGCGCGCGCGAGTTGCGCCGTGCCCTCGTCTGCTCCGGGCGGGGACTTCAGCACCGTCGTGCTCACGCTGTAGTCCAGCGCCTGAGTTACCAGGCTGGTGCTGCCGCTGCCGGTAATGCGCAGCAGCTGCGAGGCAATGGCGAGATCCTTCGTCGTCGCAACGCCATTCAGCACTTCCGCCGATGCCTTGAATGTCTCGAAGGCGGTGCGCCGGGTATTGCTGACGCTGGCCAGTTGGCGCTTCTGGATCAGCGATTGCGCCTGCGCAATTGCGTACCAGATATCGATGCCCTCCACCGCGCCATCGGCGAGGTTGGTGCTGATGGTGCCGGTGAGGGTCTTCACCAGTGCATTGCCATTGCGTCCGCTGGCCGCGAGCTTCACATCGAGACTGCCCGTGCCGGAAAGGTGCTCGCTGGCGGCGTATTCCTTCATCAGCTTCGCGATGTCGATCCCGCTCATGTGCTCGTCCATCGTGAGCCGCGGCAAGGCTGGTCGCATGTCAATCCCGATGTCGCCGCTGTACTGCCCGCCGTAGAGCTGTGCTTTCAATGGTGCAAAGCGGGCCACTGCGTCAGCCACGTTGATGCCTGCTGAAAGTTGCGTCAGCCGCGCGCCTCCGATCCGTATCTCGCGCACGGTGAACGTGCCCTTCGCACGCAGTGGCTTCAGGAAATCCACCGGCAGCTCGATGGGTTCGGAAGCGGCCTTTGGATCGGTCGGCGGCGGCTGGTAGCGGTCCAGGTTGATCTGGTCCAGATTCAGCGCGAACTCCATGCCGCTGTTGCGGGTGTCGTAGGCGAAACGACCGGTGAGATTGGAGTCGTCCAGCGCGAGCTTGAGATCGGTTGCACGGGCCTGCGGGCTCTGCCAGGCATAGTTGCCCTGCGCGGCAAAACGCGCCAGCGCCGCCGCGTCGCGAGTCACTGGCGCCAAGATGCCGAATTCCTTGAGCAGCGCGCGCGGCGCCAGTTCCTGCAGCTGGAAATGACCCGCCAGAGAGGGCGCATCGATCAGGCTGGTACCGGCCATACTGCCGGTCAGCGCGGCAGAACCGGCCTGCGCGGTGAAGGTGGTCTGCGCCAGCGTCTGCGTTGCAAGGTGCAGATCCGCAGCAGGAGTCGAGAACTTCCACTCCAGCGGATCCGGCGCACCTGCCGGCTGCACCGAACCGCGCAGTGAGAGGTCATGCAATTGATAGCGCTGCTGCTCGAGATCGAGCGTCAGCCTGAATGTCGCCGCCACCGGCAGCGGCTTTGCATCAGGGGCCGTCACCACCTTCAACTTGACGTCCACTGTAATGGCTGCGCCGGGCGCGACGCGGCCGACGGCGATGTCCACATCCTGGGCCACCATCTCCTCGAAGGAAATGCGGCCGTTGGTGATGGCAACGCCAGCGAGGTCGAGAGGTCGGGAGCCGGTGCTGCGGGTGGGCGCAGACGCTTTCGTCCCTTCCCACTCCTCCCAGTTACCCTTGCCCGCAGCGTTCTGCTGCAGCCGCAGGTCCAGTCCATCGATTTCAATCCGGCCAACCTGCAGCTGCTTCTTCAGCAGCGGCATCAATTCAACGCTCAGTGATGCGCGCTGCAGCGTCAGAAATGGCTCCTCGCTGAAACCAGC
>JBDSGY010000069.1:0-5739 GCA_039918755.1 Steroidobacteraceae bacterium | reverse complement strand
TTCACGCCGACGAGGAAGTACAGATCCTTCAGGTCGTCGCCACTGGCTGCCAGCGTCGACTGCAGTCTGCGCAGATCGAAGGGCCGGGCCAGTTCGCCCCGACCGGTGAAGGTCGCGCCGCTGGATTTTTCCTCGAAGCGGAATTTGTAGGGTGTGTCGCGGCGCGCCGTGGCAAGCGGGTCCGCTACGATCGCAAGCGTTGCCGGTCGCGTATTCAGCTTGCCCACGGCATCAATCCGCAGGTTGTCCGCGCCCTGGCCCTGCGCGTCGAGTTTGCCGTCGAAAACCAGGTGACGGCGCGCGTCGCGCAGATGCACCTGCGCATCGGGCACAGCCAGGCTCGCCATCAGCGGTGGCCCTTTTTTGCTCATGCGCCCGGATGTGGAGCGCCAGTTCGCCTTACCGGCCGCGTCGCGCAGCAGATTGAACGTGGCGGCCTGCAACTCGAGACGCCGGAAGCGCAGCGGTTCGGCGAGCGTGGGCGTCTCCAACTGCAGTGAGACCTTGCCGATCTCCGCCAGGATTCCAGGCGGCATCCACGGCGGATTGTGGATGATGACGCGCTCGGCGGTCAGCGACGGATGCCAGGAGAGCAAATGCGTCCTGACCGGTCCGAGCGGGCGTATCTCACGATGCGCTTTGGCAACGATCAGCTTGCGGATCGGTTCGTGGAAGTAGCCAGCGTCGACCAGTGCGGCGGTGCCTGTCACCAGTGTGATCAGCAACACGACCAGGCTTGCCAAAGCGATCAATGGCCATTTCAGCCAGCGATGAAAGATAAGTCCAGCTTGTTTGCCCACACCTAACGATGTGGCGCGGCGGCGCCACTGTCTGTAGGCAAATACCGCTAGATTGCCGAAAGGCGTGAGCTATTTCCGGTTCCGTCTCGCCACCCACACCACCAGGCAGACAGTCAATGTCAGCCCCAGCGGCAGCCATGCGCCATATTCTCCAAGCCAGTGCTCGTCCCAGATGTCCATGCTCAGCACTTGCGCGCAGCGAAGCCTGGGCAAGCGTGCCAAGGCTTGTTGATCGCGGATTCTCCGGTGAATGCAGGAGGGCACACCGATGGTGCTGTGGCTGCTTCCGGCAGTCTGTTCGATGACGCACCGACAGTCAGCGCTGACCTGCAGCCGCGCGTGGTGCCCCCACTCGGAATCGAACCAAGCTCTGCGGTTTACAAAACCGCTGCATCACCACAATGCTTTGGGGGCGTCAGGGGGGCGGGATTATAGCTGCCGGCGTTGCCACGGGTGCGGGCGCCGCAGCCGGACAGGCCTCGACGCGCAGCTTGTCCAGCACGATGCCGGCCGCAGCCAGCCGCCCATCGCCGAGGGTTTCGCGCGCCACTCCGGGCACATCGAACCAGAATACATGCTGCTCATGGCTGCGCTCGCTGACCGTCGCGTCGAGCTTCAGTTGCTGGACCCGTGCTGCGCGATCCTCGGCGCGGTCTTCCTCACTGAAGATCCCGACCGAAACGCGGAACTCGGGATCGTCTGGCATGGCGAAGGCGTCGCTGATGCCGGCACGGCGGATGGCATTGAGCGTGCGTGCCTGGCGGCCGACATCGGTGTTGGGAACATAGACCCACCAGCCTTCGTGGGTGTTCTCGCTGGTCTGGCGACGCACGACGCCCCAGCCGGCCGCTTCCAGCTTCTGCTGCGCCTGCAGGGCCTGCATTTCGTCGCTGAAGGGACCAACGGTGGCGCAGGGTGGCGGCGCTGCTGGCGGGGCGGGCTTTGCCGGACGCGGCGGCAGGTTGGCAGCAACAGCCGTGAGCTCGGCGCCGTGCCCACCGACCCAGCGCGACCAGCCGAAATACAGCAGATTGATGGCCAGCAGCGCCAGCACCACGATGCGAATCATGGGCGCCAGCCTATCAAGGCCGGCGTCGGATGGGCACGTCGGCGATCACGGCCACGCCACGCAGCACCAGTTCCGGACAGGGTTTGGTCGCACCCTTGAGCAGGGGCAGCACCGCGTTGGCACCCCCACCCGTGACGAATACGACGGGTCGCACGCCGAGTTCGCGCGTCAGTTGCTGGACCGTTCGGTCGATGAGGCCGGCGGCTGCGATGAGGCAGCCGCTTTCGATGGCACCAAGGGTGCTGTCGGCCAGTGGCCGCACCACCGGGCGCTGCGCCTGCACTTTGCGCCGCGGACGGCGCATCGCGGCACGGGCGGCGATGCCCTTTGTCTTGCCCAGCAGGGAGCCCAGCATCATCTCCGGACCAGGCGCAATCAGGCCACCACGATGATGGCCATCCTGGTCGACGAGGTCGATTGTCAGCGCGGTGCCCACGCTGATCGCGCAGACGGTGCGATAGCAACCGGCACGGTGCCAGGCGGCGACGGCCGCGGCCCAGCGGTCATCGCCGAGGCGCGTGGACTCGCGGTAGCCGTTGCGGACGCCAGCGGCGGTTTCCGTGCTGTGGATGAACTCGGGCACCGGCTGCTGCTTGCGCGCCAGCAGCGCCTGCAGCTCCCGTTCGACGGCCTCGCCCGCGACGCTTACGCCCACGATGCGGTCGATGCGTGCATTGCGTGCCAGCCAGCGCTGCAACAGGGCGAGATCGCTGGAAGCGGCAGCCTGCTGCGCGCCCAGCCGGCCATCGCGCACCAGCGCCCACTTGATGCGGGAATTGCCCGCGTCGAACAGCAATGTATTCATCCTTACCTGTCCGCCCGTACCGAAACTTCCCCGCCAATGATGCGGTGGATCCGTGCGTCGTGCTCGACCCGCAGGGCGCCGTCGGGATCGACGCCGCGTGCGATTCCGTGGGTTATGCCCGCGCCACCTTGAACGTCCACCGGGCGGTCCCGCAAGGCGTCGGCGACTTGATACTCCTCGCAGAACGGCAGGAACCCACTTTGCGCGAAGTCGCGCATCACGACCACACCATGATGAAGCAATGCGGCAACCAGCGCGTTCCGCGCGGGCACTGCCCCGGCCGGCACCAGCGAGCAGAGATCTGCAGGCTGATTGCCCATGGCGTCGATACGTTCGCGCAGATCGCCACCCAGCGCCAGGTTCAGCCCGAGCCCGACGACAACCTGCACGGGCCCTGCCGCTTCGGAGCGAATCTCGATCAGGATGCCGCCGAGCTTGCCGCTGGCGGTGACCAGGTCATTCGGCCATTTCAATTGCACGCCCTGTATGCCCTGCGACTTGAGCGCGCGCAGGCAGGCAATGCCGATGGCCAGGCTCAGCGCGCCGAGCTGGGTCGCCATGCCTTCGAAGCACCAGGACCAGGACAGGCAGATGGCGCTGCCCGGTGGCGCAAGCCAGCTGCGACCGCGCCGCCCGCGGCCGGCACTCTGGTGTTCCGCAGTCAGGAAATCGAAGTGGCCCGGCGGCGGCGCGCCGCGTTCCAGCAGCGCGGTGTTGGTGGATTCGATCGAGCCCAGGCAATCGCCCTGGCGCAGCAGCGACTGCGTGGCAGGCGGCAGCAATGCCATCACCGACGCCGCGTCGAGGGGACTCGCGGGATGGTGCAGGCGGTAGCCTTCATGGGTTACGGCGTCGATCTCCGTTCCCAGCTGGCGCAGTTCTTCCACACCTTTCCAGATGGCGCTGCGCGTCACGCCGAACTGCTGTGCCAGGTGCGCGCCGGATACGAAGTTGCGCGAACGCTGCTCGTCTGCGCGCGCCGCCGCCAGCGCCTGCAGCAATGCCATCGGGAACCGCATCAGTGCGCCAGCGCCATCATGCCCGGCACTTCCGCGAGCATGCAGCGGACGCTGCCCCCGCCCAGACGTTCGATGGTGGGCACCGCCGCCACCAGCGGCAGGCAGCCAGCCGCACGAATGGCCGCCTGCTGTGCCGGGCGCAGGCTTGCGGCGGCGCTCGCCGACATCACCAGGTGACGCTGGCCTGGAGAGGACTGCACTTCCAGCATGTTGCCGGCGAAGGCGTGCAGTTGCGCGTCATCCAGTGACAGCACCTGCTTGCCCGATTGCTCCAGGCGTTTGAGCAGGAGCGCCCGTTGCGTTGCCGGAAGCCAGTCGAGTCCGGCGCCGGCGATGTTCGCACCGATCCACAGCAGGACATTCGTGTGGTACACCGCAGTGCCGTCACGCGTTACCGCATCGAAGACAAACGGCTCGTAGTCCATGCGCCGCGCCCACTCCCGCAGCAGCGCCTCGTCAGTGCGCGGCGAGCGGCACGCATAAACGACGCGGGCCTGGTGATCGAGCACCAGGCTGCCCGTACCTTCGAGAAACCGCCCCTGCTGTTCGGCAGGACTCAGGTCGACGCGGCGCCTTTCCACGAAACCCAATTCCCGCTTGACGGTTTCGATCACCGCTTCGCGGCGTTCCGGCCGACGCGTGCTGCTCTGCATGGGATACAGCACCACGGTGCCATCCGCGTGGAAGCTCACCCAGTTGTTGGGGAAGACCGCATCGGGCTTGGCAGGCACAGGTGTATCGCGCACCACACAGACGCCGATGCCGGCCGCGCGCAAACCGCCTGCCAGCCCCGCGAATTCCGCAAGCGCGACGGTTGCCGTGCCTGCTTCTGGCAGGTCCGGCTGCTGCTGGAATCGATTGGTCACGGCTGTCTCGGCGTTGAAGCCAAAAGCCGCCGGTTCCACCATGCACAGGTTCGTAATGCGAAGGTCGCTCATGTAAAGCCCATTATGTGCGTCCCTGTGCATGCTTTGACAGCGTGGCCATGGTCTGGCGTAAGCTCGACCGACAAACAGACCGACTGATCGGCAACAGGGGAAATCGTGGCGAAGAAACCATCGGCGCAGTCATTCCGTTTTTACGACAACCGCCAGAAATACCTGGCGTTCGTCAACACGTGCAATGAAAAGGCCGCCGTCGCGCGCCGCGCCGCGAACGAACTGGATTTGGTGCGGCCGACGCCGCCCGCGCTCAACATTTTCGATGCCGGCATGGGTGACGGGACGGTGCTGTCGCGGCTGATGCGCTATGCCCACAGTGTGTATCCGACGGTGCCCATGGTGGCCGTGGCCAAGGAAATCAGCCTGGAGGACGTGCGGCTGGGCCTCGACAAGATGCCGGACCGCTTCACGGAACATCCCGCCACGGTGCTCGTCATCACCAATCTCAACTACGCCGACGCGCCGCGACTGCTGTTGCGTGACACGCAGCTTGCAGCCGCATTGAACTGGCAGGAGATCCGCCTCACCGGCGATTCCGCCCATGCGTACGAGGAACAGATCGAGGAACTTTCCGACACGCTTGTCGATGGATGGGCCACGCATCCGAGTGAAAAGACCGGCAATCCGGTGTATCGCCGCCCATCAGTGCTCGTGGTCTATCGTGAGGATCACAAGTTCCTGCTCGACAGCGTGATCCCGCGGCCGGGTCGGCCACCGCTGCACTATGACCTGATCCTCGCGTCGCAGCCGTGGCGCGCGCGCATGTCCGCGCAGTTCAAGGCGTCCAAGGTGCTCGCACCGCTGACCCGGGCGCTGGCGCCGGGTGGGCGGTTGCTGGCCATCCAGTCAGCAGGCAAGGACCCGGCGCTGGAAATCGTGCAGAAGCTCTGGCCTGGGGAAAATCCGTTCGAGGCCGACAGGCATGAACTGCTCGCGGCGTTGAAGGCGGAGCTCGGGCGCGACGCCCGTGACTACGTATTGACCTCGCCGCCGGACGACAAGGCGCTGTTCCGCTACGAAATGCGCTCGCTGCCGTCGGAGCTGTCGGATCGAATCGGCACATCCACGCTGTTCGCGGCCTGGAACGCCGCGGTGTATGTGAACC
>JBDSGY010000068.1:0-3263 GCA_039918755.1 Steroidobacteraceae bacterium | reverse complement strand
CTCGTGGACCTGTGGGAGCACGCGTACTGGACCGACTATGGCGCAAAAGGCCGCGAGCGGTACATGCGCGACCTGTTCGCACACACCAACTGGGACATCCTCGAGCAGCGCCACGCCCGCGCGCGGCACTGGGTCGGAGCCTGAAGGCTACTTCACAGCCTTTTCGACGTTTTCCTGCGCATTGTCGAGCGCATCATCGACCTTCGACGCGGTGGATTCCTTGCCACCGTTCTTGGCCGTGTCGATCGCCTCGTCCACTTCCTCACCGGCTTTTTCGATCGGGCCCTTCTTCTCGCAGGCACTCATCCCGAGACCGAGAACCACGCCCACCAGCAGCATCCACGAACCGTTCTTGATATTCTTCATTTTCGATTTTTCCTATTGCGACCAGCCTGGAGACTGCCAGCCCGCCCGTCTCCTCACGTAGGTGTTCTGCGCCAGCGCTTGTAGGAACTGTCCGATGCGTCCAATCTGTAGGACATTTCCTACACACTTGTCCGATGGGCGCCGGGGATACGCCTGCCGCCATCAGGGTACAGTGCGTTCATTAACCTGTGACAGAACTACAACAGGTCAGCGGAGACTGAAATGGCACATATCCTGATTGTCGATGATCACGCCGTAGTGCGCGCCGGACTGCGACAGTTCCTGCTTGACGACCCCCGGATCACCAAGGTTGACGAAGCGGATTCCGGCCAGCTGGCGATGGACGCGATGCGCAAGGCGCGTTACGACCTGCTGATCCTCGACATCAACATGCCCGGCCGCAGCGGCCTCGACATCCTGCGCAATGTCATCAGTGCGAACCCGGAAACGCGCGTGCTCATCGTCAGCGGCTACCCGGAACGGCAGTACGCCGTGAATGTGCTGAAGAGTGGCGCCAGCGGCTACTTGTCCAAGGACAGCGCTCCCGAAGAGCTGCTGAAGGCTGTGCACACCGTGCTGGCTGGCCGGCGGTATGTCAGCGCCAGCCTTGCCGAGCAGCTGGTGTCCGACCTGGACGTGGACAACGAGAAGCCGATCCACAGCAGCCTGTCCGAGCGCGAGTTCCAGATCTTCTGCAAGCTTGCCACTGGCAAGGCTGTCTCGGACATTGCCACCGAGCTGTGCCTGAGCGTCAAGACCGTGAGCACGTATCGCAGTCGCGTGCTGGAAAAAATGAATTTCGTTTCCAATGCGGACATCACGACTTATGCCTTGCGCAATGGACTGATGCAGTAAGGCAAGCAGTCGCTGATGAATATCCTACTGGTCGAAGATTCGAAGCTGATCGCCGAGCGCGTGCGGGACATGCTCACTGCTGATCCGGATGTGCACATCGTGGCCACGGTCCGTGATCAGGCCGGCGCGATCGAGCTTGCGCGCACGGCGGCGGTGGACGTAATGATCCTCGACCTGCAACTGGCCGTGGGCACGGGCTTCGGCGTGCTGGAGGCGCTGGGCGCCAGTCGGCCCAAGACCATCGTCATGACCAACTACGCGCTGCCACAATATCGCGAGCTCGCCGGCCGTTACGGCGTGGAGTACTTCCTGGACAAGTCAGTGGACTTCGAGCGTCTTCCGGAAATACTCGACGAGCTGCGCCACCCCGCATAGCCCCGCACGGTCAGTAAGGTGGATCGGCCAGACCCACTTCAGACGCAGACGCAACAGCCCTGATCACCGGAAAGCGCACGCTGGTCACGGTGCCCCGGATGGGACCGTTGCGCACTTCACAGAACCCATTCACGGCCTGCATGCGGAATCGCATCTGCTTGAGCCCGTGCGACCCGACGCGATCGGCTGCGCCCTTGGGGAGACCCGTGCCATTGTCTTCCACGGAGATCGCGACTTCATCGCCTATCACCACCATCACCACTTTCACTTCGGTCGCGGCGGCGTGCTTCAGCACATTCGACAGCGCCTCCTGCACCGTGCGGAATACGGCGATGGCGGTGCCTTCGCTCAGCACCGGCTCGGCATCGGGAAAGTGCGCGATTAGGCGGATATTGCCCTGCTGACAGCTCTGCTCGGCCTGCCAGCGCAGGGCGGCGATCAAGCCCATGTTGTCGAGCAGCGTGGGACGCAGCTCTTCGATCACGCGCCGCTTCAGGTCGACGCCGGCCCGCAGGCCCGCATCGATGCGCGCCCAGCGCTCTTCCGCCGCCGCATCCGGCAGCTGCACACGGCGACGCAGCTGCGACAGGTCCATGCGCATCGCCACCAGCAGCCCACCGAGCTCGTCGTGCAGTTCCCGCGCCAGTCCTGCTTTTTCCACCTCGGAAATGCGCAGCATGTGCTCGGACAGGTCGCGCAGTTCGGCTGTGCGCAGCGAAACCTCCAGCTCCAGTTCGCGCGTCGCCAGATCACGGCGACGGATCTCGCGCGTGGCAAGCAGGCCCACGGCGATCAGCAGCGCAAGGGTGAACACCATCGAGACGGCATTGATCAATGTGTTCTTGCGAGTTTCGTGGTCCCACTGCGTGATGCCGTCGGAGATCCTGGCCGCCTCGCGCGACCGCAACACCTCCAGATCGCTGCGGATCTGCTGCATCACCCTGAAACCCACGTCCGAGCGCACCAGTCGCAGGGCAGTGCCATTGGCACCGTCCTGCACCAGCTTGATGGTGCGGTCCATCTCGACAAATTTGCTGGCGAGCATGGCCTCCACGCTTTCGAGCACAGGCACTTCGGCCTGGTCACGCTGGCGGTAGCGCGCCTTCAGTGTCCCGAGCTTGGTTTCCGAACTGGTTCTGCCCGTTGCATAGGGGACCAGATATTCCATGTCACCGGTCAGCAGGTATCCACGCTGCGCGCTCTCGGCCTCCAGCGAAGCGTAGATCAGCTCTGCAATATCACGCATCCGCTCCTGCCGCTCGCGGATGACTACGCTGAGATCGCGCGTATAGGAACGACGCGCTTCGGCAACAATGAACAGCGACACCACCAGCAGGATCGCCGCCAGCATGGGCAATAGCACATAGCGGCGATCGAAGCCGGTCCGCAGTATCCTTTTCATGAACCCCTAGTATGGCTCATCGGACACTGCGGCCACGCTTCATGTGGTGGCCGTGCGAAGTTTGCGCGGCGCGGTTTCCTGTAGGAACAGGCTTACAACCAGACCCGCAATCAGCCCGCCCATGGTCAGCCACAGTGTGTACTGGATGCCGCGGCTCTCGGCCACACCACCGGCAATCATTGGTGCGAAGCCACCGCCAAAGATTTCACCGGCACCGATGACCACACCCGCTGCCGTCGCGATCAGCCCCGGCGGAGCCGCTTCC
>JBDSGY010000067.1:0-3329 GCA_039918755.1 Steroidobacteraceae bacterium | reverse complement strand
TCAAAGGCGTTTTCCGATCGCTGCGTGCCATCGGCAAAGGCACCGGGACCGGCCACCGGCGCCACGCCCCGACCCGGCGTCAGATAGCCGAACTGGGAAGATTGGGTGAAATGCGAACCCGTGTGCGACAGAGCGGCGCCAAAGGTGAACTGGTTTTCATGACCACCCATCTCGTTGGCGAAGGTCGCCTGGGCGCCGAAGCCGCTATCGTGCTGGTGCGTCGCGGTGCGGTTGTACAGGCCGTTGCAGGTTTTGTCGGGTTCGCTATTGAGCAGCACGTTCGCAATGAAGCGCCACGAAGGGAATGGCGTGCTGGCCTGCGTTTCGCCGCTGCTGAGGAACCCTGTGTAGCCGGCCGCCACCAGCGCGTCGCGCTCAACGAGGCCTGGCTGGTACAGCGCCTCGCCCAGGGAATCGTCGTTGACGTCGCCGTTGAGCGTGCTGCTTCTGATACTGCGGTGGAACGCATTTGCCGACAGTTGCAGGGTATCGCTTACCGTACGCTTGCCCACCAGGTTCAGCAGATAGGACCTGTTCCGCGTGATGTCGGGTTTCGTGTAGATGCTGTCGTAGCGGGTGGAGAGCAGCTGCTGATCCTGCAATCCATTGCCAGTCAGGTTCGTATCGGCAAATGACGCGGAGAGCGACACGTCGCTGGAGCGGTGCCGGATTCCAAGCTTGCCGAACACCTGCATCGCCTTGCTCGGTGAGGCCTCACGCCAGCCGTCCTCCTTGAGCTTGCTGGCGGTGCCGTACCAGTAGATGCCGTTGTCCGCGTGTCCGCCGAGCTCGACGTCGGCGCTGCGACGATCGTTCGAGCCGTAGTTCAGGCCGACCGAGGCGCCGGGATCGCTGTAGCCATCCTTGGTTCGCAGTGCCAGCGCTCCACCGAGTGTATTGAGGCCGAACAGGGGATTGGATCCCGGGATCAGTGCCATGCCCGCAATGGCCTGGCGTGGAATGAGATCCCAGCTGACGACGTCGCCGAAAGGCTGGTTGAGCCGCACTCCATCCATGTAAACAGACAGCCCCTGCGGCGTGCCTAGCAGGGGCGATGCGGTGTAGCCACGGAAACTGACGTCCGGCTGCAGCGGATTGTTCTGGACATCGTTGACGTACACGCTGCCAAGCATGCGGTTCATGAATGCCGCAAGGTCCAGCGCATGGGCGCGATCAATTTCCGTCGACGTGGCAGTCTGTACCGGGGCTGCGATCTGATTCACCGGCAGCTCGATGCCGGGCAAGGGCGTTACTCCGACCACCGTCACCGTATCCAGGACGTCCAGCGCATCGGCGGCTTGCGTCCCGATCGTAGTGCCCAATGCAGACGCGACGATTGCGCTCCTGATGGCGACATTGATCAAGGACTGCTCCGCTCGTAATCGTGCATGGCTGGCGGGCTGGAGTCTTCCCGACAACTGGGACGAAGACCAGAGAACAACTCCCGGAGCGTCCGGGAATAATTCCCGAGTCCCCACTTGAAGCCGGAAATCAGTGCGTGCGCAGCGGCCGGGCGAGACGTTGCACGACCGTCAGCAACTCGGCGGGCTCCACTGGCTTTGACAAATGCGACTGGAAGCCGGACCGCATGGCCCGCACGCGGTCTTCGATGCGCACATAAGCCGTGACCGCCACCGCGGGAATATCGGCGTTTGCGGTGTCGAGTGCGCGAATCTGCCGCAACAGCGAGTAGCCGTCAGTGCCGGGCATGCCGATATCGCTGACCAGCACGTCCGGGGATTCACTCGCCAGCAGACGCATGGCCTCTTCGGCCGACGCAGCAGTCACCACCGTTGCCTGACAGTCCTGCAGCAGCCGCTCGAGCAAGGCGCGAGCATCCGGTTCGTCATCGACCACCAGCACCTTGAGTCCCCGCAACTTCACCAGGCGATGATCTTCGGCCAGCGCGTCGGGCTGAAGGACTGGAAACGCTGACTCAAGCTGGCGGGAGAGCGCAGGCATCAGTGGCAGGACAACCCGGAAGGTCGTGCCAGCTCCCGGGCCGGCGCTGCGAGCCGAGACGCTGCCGCCATGCAGTTCGACGAGCTGGCGCACAATGGAAAGGCCGAGGCCCAGGCCGCCATGCCGGCGCGCGCTCGATGCGTCGGCCTGGCGAAAGCGGTCGAAGATATGCGGCAGGAATCCAGCGTCGATGCCCTCACCGCTGTCGGCAACCTCGACCTGGGCGTGCCGATCGGTCTGTGTCAGCTTGACTGCAACCTGGCCGCCGTGCGGGGTGAACTTCACGGCATTCGTGAGCAGGTTCCACAAGACCTGCTGCAGCCGGTTGGGATCGCCGCGTACGACGCTGGGCTCATCACCCGGCTCGAAGCTGAGCCGAATCGCTTTCGCATCCGCCGCATGCTGCATGGTTTCGATGGTGGCCTCGATCACCGCGGACATGTCCACCGGTTGAACCTCCAGATGGACCTTGCCCGAGATGATGCGGCTCATGTCAAGCAGGTCACCAATGATCTTCGCCTGCGATCTTGCGTTCCTCTCGATGACCGCCAGTCCATTGGTGACTTCGTCCGAATGACCACTGCGCTTGCGCAGCAGGTGCGTCCACCCCAGCACCGCGTTGAGGGGCGTGCGCAGCTCATGGCTGAGCGTGGCCAGGAATTCATCCTTCATCCGCCCTGCTCGCTCTGCCTCACCCCGCGCTACGCGCTCTGATTCGAGAAGCTGCTCCCGCTCCCGCAGGAAGTCGCGCACCTGATACTGGCGCATGCGCGCCCGCATGTTGGACCGCACCAGCGAAAGCAGCGTGGACATGCGCATGGGTCGCTCGACAACGCTGACGCTGCGCAGATGCGGCAGAAAGTCCGCGAGCATGGCCGACTCCCGCCCCGGCTTCGACAGTATGATCAACGGCAGTTCCGACCACACGGGCTGGTGCGCAAGACACGCCAGCAACTGGAGGGAATTGGTCAGCACTGCTTCCTCGGAGAGGACGACGCAACCAGCACCCTGCTCCACGCATTCGCAGAGCTCCGATACGCCGGACACAACGACACAGCTGATATCTACGGAATCGAGCAGCTTCGAGATCGCCACCCCGTCCGCGTACGTCGGCGGCAAGACGAGAATGCGCGTCTCTTCCGCCTTCGCTGTAGTGGCGGCATCAAGCGGCATGGGGCGGCGATTCGACCAGGCTGCTGCGGCCCACATACGTCGGCACACCCGTCAGGATGCCGTGGAAGTCCGTTAGCGGCTCTCCGATCAGAATGCCTGTTTCATTCATGTCGAGCTCGCGGATGGACCGTTCGTGCAGGCCGCTCCGCTTCTTGACGGCCGAGATCGCGCGCCGCACGCTGCCGCCTGCTTCG
>JBDSGY010000066.1:0-12454 GCA_039918755.1 Steroidobacteraceae bacterium | reverse complement strand
TTGCCGGAAACGGCAACCCAGGCGGAAGTGATGGCCGTGGTCCAGGCACTGAATGCGGACCCGGCGATTGACGGGATCCTGGTGCAGCTGCCGGTGCCAAAGCACATCGACAGCAAGTCCGTGATCGATGCGATCGCGGTCGAGAAGGACGTGGATGGATTCAATCCCATCAACCTCGGCCTGCTGGCGCAGCGCACTCCCCGTCTGCGCCCGTGCACGCCGTATGGCTGCATGAAGATGCTGGAACACGAGGGCCGGGATCCCAAGGGGATGGATGCTGTGGTGATCGGCCAGTCGAACATCGTTGGCCGTCCCGCCGCGCTCGAACTGCTGATGCGTGGCGCAACGGTGACGATCTGCCACAGCCAGACGAAGGACCTGAGCGGTCATGTGAAGCGGGCCGACCTCGTGGTCGCGGGCATCGGCAAGGCAGAGTTCGTGAAGGGCGACTGGATCAAGCCAGGGGCCATCGTGCTCGACGTCGGCATCAACCGCCTGCCTTCGGGCAAGGTGGTGGGCGATGTGGAATTCGAAACCGCCAAGGAACGGGCTGGGTGGATCACGCCGGTGCCGGGTGGCGTGGGGCCCATGACCATTGCGATGCTGATCCAGAACACGCTCGAGGCATACCAGTTCCGCGAAGGACTGGTGCACACGGCGGTGCGGCCAACCGAACAGCCGCTGACGCCTCCGCCCCGGTAACTTTATTTGCGGCGCCAGACGGTGGTGCCGTCCGGCTTGTCTTCCAGGATCACACCGGCCTGCGCCAGCACATCGCGCAGGCGATCCGATTCCTTGAAATCGCGCGCCTTGCGGGCGGCGAGTCGCCCGGCAATCGCGGTCTCGATTTCCGCATCACCGGGGCCTGCCGCACTGCCTGCCGCTGCGAGCCGGAACCACTGGCCCGGATCGAGCCGGCAGATACCGAGAATGGCTGACAGTTCACGGAACACGGCCGCCAGTTGCGCCGCAACCTGCATTCCTTCGGCGCCACGAACCTTGGCATCGTTGATGTCGCGCGCCATGCGCTGCAGAACGGCCAGTGCCTTGGGCGAATTGAAATCGTCATCCATGGCCAGGCGAAACTCGGCCCGCCAGCTATCCGCATCGGGAGAAGCGGCGGCTGCGTCCGGCACCCCACGCAATGCGGTGTACAGGCCACCCAGCGTGGCATCGGCCTGCTGGAGATTCTCGAGCGTGTAGTTGATCGGCCCGCGATAGTGGCTGGCCACGAGGAAATACCGCAGCACTTCCGGGTGGCGCAGATGCGGCAGCACCTCGCGCAACGTGAAGAAATTGCCCAGCGACTTGGACATCTTCTCGCTGTCCACATTCACGAAACCATTGTGCAGCCAGTAGTTGGCGAACTTGTGGCCGGTGGCGCCGCAGCTCTGCGCGATCTCGTTCTCGTGATGCGGGAACTTGAGGTCCATGCCGCCCCCGTGGATGTCGAAGTGCTCGCCGAGCAGCGCCATCGACATGGCCGAGCACTCGATGTGCCAGCCGGGACGACCCGGACCCCAGGGCGACGGCCAGCTCGGTTCACCAGGCTTGGAGTGTTTCCACAACACGAAATCCAGCGGATCGCGCTTGGCCTCGTCCACGTCCACGCGCGCGCCGGCGCGCAGATCTTCGAGGCGCTTCCCGGAAAGCTCGCCGTAGTTTGCGAAGCTCGTGACGGAATACATGACATCGCCGTTGGCGGCGGCGTACGCGTGATCGCGTGCAATCAGTGCTTCGATCAGCGCGACGATATGCGGCACGTAGGCGGTGGCGCGTGGCTCGTGGTCGGGCTTTGCAACACCCATCTGCGCCGCGTCCTCATCCATCGCCGTGATGTAGCGCGCGGTGAGCACATCGATGGTCTCGCCGCGCTCCGCGGCGCGCCGGATGATCTTGTCGTCGATATCAGTGATGTTGCGAACGTAGTCGACGCGATAGCCGCTGTAGCGCAGGTAGCGCTGCACCACGTCGAAGGCCACCAGCATGCGCATGTGGCCGATGTGGCAGTAGTCGTAGACCGTGATGCCACAGACGTACATGCGCACGACGCCAGGCTCTAGCGCCCGAAACGGCTCCTGCTTTCCCGACAGGGAATTGTGAATGCTCAACATGGCCGGGAGTTTAAGCGAATCGGCCCAGGCGGCGCTGCGCGGTGCCCGGTGGCATGGCGCGCAACAGCGGACCAAGCTCAGGCCCGGCAAGTCGTCCGGTCAAGGCCGCGCGCAGCGGTTTGAACAGCGCCGGCCCTTTCAGCCCCGTAGCCACCTTGGCGGCAGACACGATGGCGGCAAAATCATTGCGCGCGGCGGCCCCGGCGGCGGCCACAAACAGCGGACGCGTGGCGCTTTCCAGCACAGCCGCGGCTTCGGCATCAGGCTGCGGATCGCTGCCGAACACCACTTCTACCCAGGGCAGCGCGTCGTCGGGCCGCACCACGTTCGGCAACACGGCGGCGATGAATGCCTGGCGCTGCTCACCCGGGAGTTCCCGCGGCAGGCGCGTGCCCAGCCAGTCCACCGCCTCTTCGAAATTCAGCCGATGCACGGTCTCCTTCTGCCACACCAGCAGCTGGCTGTGCTCGAACTGCGCAGGCGAGCGCTGCAGATGGGCCGTCTCGAATGCGGCCGCCATTTCATCGAGCGACAGCAATTCATGACGCGGAGTGGAATGCCCCAGACGAAACAGGTGGTTCAGCAGTGCCGACGGGAGCATGCCGTCGTCCCGCATGGCCCGCAGACTCACCGCCCCATCGCGCTTCGACAGTGGCGCGCCGCTCGGACCAGTCAGCAGCGCCAGGTGTCCATACTGCGGCGCGCGCAGTTCGAGCGCCTGCAGGATCAGCAACTGGCGCGGCGTATTGCTCAGGTGATCATCACCACGCAGCAACTGTGTTACGCCGCTCAGCGCGTCGTCGACTGCGTTGGAGAAGAAGAATGCGGCGGAGCCGTCCGTCCGGCGCAGCACAAAATCGCCGATGTCGGAGTTCGCGAAATTGCGCGGTCCGTGCACCAGGTCGACGAAGCCCACCGCACCTTCGCAAGGCACGGCGAAACGGATCGAGGACGGCACGCCCTTCGCGACCAGGGCAGCCCGCTCGCCATCGGACAGCGCCCGGCATTTGCCCGAGTAACGCGGCGGTCGGCCAGCGGCCTGCTGTGCCGTGCGAGCCAGTTCGAGTTCACGCGCCGAACAGAAGCACGGATAGGCCATTCCACCGTCCTGCAGGCGTGCCAGGTGTTCGTCATAGATGGCCGTGCGCTGCGACTGATGCAGCGGCTCGCCGCTCCACTGCAGGCCCAGCCAGCGCAGATCGTCCAGCAACAACTGCGTGTGCAGAGCACTGCTGCGAGCGGCGTCCGTATCTTCGATCCGCAGCAGAAAACTGCCGCCCGTGCGGCGTGCGAGCAATGCATTGAACAGCGCCGTGCGCGCATTGCCGAGATGCAGTTCGCCGGTCGGACTCGGTGCGAAGCGGGTTACAACAGGACTTTGCGGCATCCCTCCATTATATTCGATGGATGTCCTCTGGCCGTCATCTGTTTGTCTCGGATCTGCATCTCGACGCGACCGCTCCCGATGCAGTCGCGCAGTTCCGCGGGTTCCTGGAAGACGAAGCCGCCGACAGCGCCGGCCTCTACATCCTGGGCGATCTTTTCGAAACCTGGATCGGCGATGACGACGGCGAAGCCGTGCGCGACGAGATCTGCGCCGCACTGCGCAGATTCACCCGTGGTGGCACACCCTGCTGGGTCATGCGCGGCAACCGCGACTTCCTGCTGGGAACACAGTTCGAGCAGCGAAGCGGCTGCAAACTTCTGCCCGATCCGACGCTGCTGCAGGTCGGCCAAGTGCGCGCGGTGATCAGCCATGGAGATCTGCTCTGCACGGCGGATCATGGCTACCAGCAGTTCAGGACCCTCACACGGTCAGCAGCGTTCCGGACTGTCTATCTCGGGCTGCCACTGACTACGCGCCGCGCTCTGTCCCAGATGGCGCGCGCTGGCAGCCATGAACACACCCGGCAGATGCGCCGCGAGATCATGGACGTGGAAGCCGCGGCCGTCGCCGCCGCACTGCGCTGTGGAGAAAGCACCCTCCTCATTCACGGCCACACGCACCGGCCTGGAATCCATACGCTGCTGGTGGACGGGCGCAGTGCCACACGCATCGTGCTCGGGGACTGGTACGACCAGGGCAGCTGTCTGGTGCTGCAGGCGGACGGCAGCTACGAGCTGCTGGAGATGGCGCGCGCGGGTCCATCCACGCTCAGCATCGAATCGAGCAATGCGCGTGTGTAGGCGTGCCGCGGCCTGGCAAACAGTTCTGTGGTAGTGGCCACCTCCACCACCTCGCCCCGGCACAGCACCAGTACGCGGTCACAGAGCAGGCGCGCCGCGGCCAGATCATGGGTCACGAACAGCATGGCAAGCTTGCGCGTCCGGCACTGGTCCGCCAGCAGCTGCAGCACCTGCGCGCGCAGGCTCATGTCCAGCGCCGACACCGGTTCATCGCAGATCAGTGCCTCGGGCCGGGCGATCAGCGCACGCGCGAGCGCCACGCGCTGCGCCTGGCCACCGGAAAGCTGCTGCGGACGCCGCGCGAGGAAATCCGCGCCGATGCCAACTGCCGCAAGCTGCGTGAGTACCTGCTGCCGGCGCGCTTCCACGGAATGGCCGCCTTCCGCCCGCAGCGGCTCCGCGACGATCTGACCGACGGTCATCGCCGGATTCAGCGACGCCACGGGATCCTGGAACACCAGCTGCACCCGCCGCCGCTGCACACGCAGCTCGGCCGGCGTGAGGATGGCGAGGTCCGCGCCTGCGATCAGCGCCTGGCCCGCATGCGGGCGGATCAGGCGCAGCAGCGCGCGCACCAGCGTCGACTTGCCGCTGCCCGATTCACCGACCACGGCCAGCTTCTCGCCGGCCGCGAGTTGCAGGTTCACGCCGCGCAGCACTTCGGTGGTTGCCGGCCGCGACAGCCAGCCTGCGCGGCGCACATGGCGCACGCATAGATCTCGTGCCTCGAGCAGCGGCGGCCCGTTCATGTCCCGCGCTCCGTGTGCTCGATCTGGCGGGCGGCGGCCAGCAGTTCACGCGCGTAGTCACTGGCAGGATGACGCAACAATCCGGCGGTCGCGCCCTGCTCCACGATCCGCCCGTTGCGCATCACCACCACCCGATCGGCCACGCGCGCAACCACGCCCAGATCATGCGTCACCAGCAGCACCGACATGCCCCGCTCGCGGCGCAGCCTCGCCAACAGGTCGAGAATGGCGATCTGCGTCGTGGCATCGAGTGCGGTGGTTGGCTCGTCGGCCAGCAGCAGATCCGGTTCGGCCAGCACCGCCATTGCGAGCATGGCTCGCTGCCGCATGCCTCCCGACAGCTCATGCGGATACTGGTGCAGCAGCCGCCGGGTATCGGCCAGCCCGACGGAAGTCAGCGCCTCGGCTGCAATGGCTTCCGCCGCCCGGCGCGACAGGCCACGATGCACCTGCAGCACCTCCGCGAGCTGCCTGCCGATCGTGAGATAGGGATTCCAGGACAGCAGCGGATCCTGGAACAGCATGGCGATGCGCCGGCCACGCAGGCTGCCATACACAAGCTCCGCGGCACCGACGAGCTGGACGCCATCGAACAGGCAACTGCCCGTGGCACGGGCATCGCGCATGGCGATGCCCAGCAGCGACAGCAGCAGCTGCGACTTGCCGCTGCCGGACTCGCCCACCACGCCGAGGATCTCGCCACGGCCCACGTGGAAGGACAGATCCTGCAGCACCGGTGCCGCACCGGCGCGCAGCAGCGAATAACCCTGCAGCTGCAGCAGCGGCGTCTCAGTTTGCATGACGAACCCGCAGCGCATCGCCAATGCGGTTGCAGCAGTACACCAGCATGATCAGCACTACGGCCGGACAGACCAGCAGCAGTGGCCGGGAGCGCATCTGTGCGGCGCCATCGGCCAGCATCACCCCGAGCGATGTAAGCGGTGACTGCGCGCCAAGCCCCAGATAGCTCAGGAACGCCTCGGTGAGGATCACGGTGGGAATGGTCAGCGTCAGCCACACGATCACCACGCCGACCAGATTGGGCGCGATGTGCCGCCACAGGATGGCCATGGGATGCAGGCCCGACACCTCTGCGGCAATGACAAACTCCCGCTGCGCCAGACTCTGCGTCTGCGCGCGCACCACGCGCGCGATATCCAGCCACGACACGGCGCCGATGGCGATGAACAGCAGGATGAGGTCTCGACCAAACAGCACGGTGAGCACCACCACGAGCGGCGTGAACGGCACCGAATACAGCACGTCGACAGTGCGCATCATGACGGCGTCGACGCGCCCACCCAGATAACCTGCCACCGCACCCCACGTCACGCCGATGGTCAGGCTGATCAGGCTGGCAGCCACCGCGACCAGCAGGGAGATGCGGCAGCCCCACGCCAGCCGCACCAGCAGGTCGCGACCGAGATAGTCCGTGCCCAGCAGGTGGCCGCGTGAAAACGTCGGGGGGAGGTCCAGCGCGTTCCAGTCCGGCGTGAAGTAATCATGCGGCGAAAGCCATGGCACGACGATGGCGGCCAGCACGAGGAATGTCAGCAGCACCACACTGATCCGCGGCAACACCTTCATGCCTGCAGCCGCACGCGTGGATCGAGCCACGCGTTGATCGCATCGGCCAGCAGATTGGCGGCGACGATCAGCAGGCCGTAGACGATGGTCACGCCCATGACCAGCGTGTAGTCACGGTTGAATGCGCCGTCGACGAAATAGCGCCCGATGCCGGGCAGTGCAAAAGTGGATTCAATGACGATGGAGCCGGTGATCGCCCCCGCCGTCGCCGGCCCGAGGAAGGCGACCAGCGGAATCAGCGCCGGACGCAGTGCATGGCGGAAAAGTATGGCTGCGCTTCCCAGGCCTTTGGCGCGCGCCGTGCGGATGAAGGGCTGTTCCAGCGTGGCACGAACCCCGGAATGCACGATGCGCGTGATGTAGGCAATGTAGGGCAATGCCATCGCCAGTACCGGCAGCACCAGGAAGCGCGGCGCGCCGCCGCCCCAGTCGCCGGCTGGCAGCCACTGCAGTGTCACGGCAAATACGAGGATCAGCAGTGGCGCCGTGACATACACGGGCACGGAGATTCCAAGCAGCGCGATGCCACCGGCCACGCGATCCACCCATCCACCGCGCCATGCCGCCCAGGCGCCGAGGGGAATGCCGACAAGACAGGCCAGCAGCATGGCGAAGCCGCCGATTGCAAGGTCCACCGGAAACCCGTCGGCGATCACATCATTCACCCGCTTGTCCGGATAGGTGAATGACGGTCCCAGATCCCCGTGCGCCAACTGCCCCAGATAGCGCGCGTACTGCGTTGGCAACGGCTCGTCCAGGTGGTAGCTGCTTTCGATGCGCAGGCGCACGGCGGGATCCAGTTCCTTCACGCTGTCAAAAGGCCCGCCTGGCGCCGCCCTGAGCAGCACAAACACCAGCGTCACGATGGCGAGCATCGTCGGCACAGCCGTCAGCAGTCGCGACAGGAGGAAGCGCCACATCCGTTAATGGCTCCCCGCCTGCGCCAACTGCAGGTCGCGGGACGAATGGCGATCCATCGGATTGTCATGCCAGCCCTGCACCTGCGAGCGCAGCAGATGGCGACTCTGGTAGTAATAGACTGGCACGACCACCGCTGCGGCGTTCAGTATGCGTTCTGCCTCGTGGTAGGCCGCCTGCCGCGCGCTGGCCTCCGTGCTGCGCACCGCACTCTCGACCGCTGCCGCATAATCCGGATCCCGATAGTCCATGTAATTCTGGTCGCTGCCAGGCAGTGGCAGCGCCAGGAACGACAGCGGTTCCGGATAGTCGCCGCTCCATGGATAGAAGAAGAACCGGTACTTGCGTATATGCCGGTTCTGCTGGTGCACCCGCCATTCTTCATTGCGCAGCTGTACATCGGCGCCGAGATTCACGCGCCACATGGCGGCCATCGCCTCGAGCATGCGCCGTGTATCGGCGTCGGCCATCGGATACCACAGCTCGACCTGCAGCGCCCTGGCAGAGGAATATCCAGCCGCCGCATACAGGCGTCGGGCCTCCCGATGCCGCGCTTCATCGCCCAGGCGCGCCCAGTCCGGCAGCACCGCCGGATAGTCAGGCAACGGGGGCACGATGCCGTAGGCGGGCCGATACAGGCCGTTCATTACCTTCCCGGTGAGGATCTCCCGATCCAGCGCCATGACCATCGCCTGCCGAAGACGCACATCGTTGAACGGTGGCCGCGTCACGTGCATGCCCAGCATGTAGGTCGCGACATTGGTGGTCATGCGCACCTGCTCACCCAGCGCCGCATGCAGCCAGCCGAAATCGTCCAGCTGGAAACGATCGGTGACATCCAGATCGCCTGCCAGGAATCGCGCCGTGGCCGAAGCCGTGTCCGGCACCGGGAAGTAGGTAACCGCGTTCAGGTGCACCGCGCGCTCATCCCAGTAACGGGGATTACGCAGCAGCGCGACCGGCCCGTTGATGGCGCGTGCCGCGAGGAGGAAGGCGCCATTGCTCACCAGATTGCCGGGCTCGGTCCATTTCGCACCATGTTCGCGCAGTGCGGGCTCGTGCAGAGGCATCAGCCAGCAGTTGGTGAGCAGGTAAAGAAAGTAAGGCGTGGGCGTGGCAAGCCTGACTTCGAGGGTGTGCGCATCCAGCGCCACTGCCGCGAGCGACGCCGGTGACGCACCGTCGTGAATGATCTGCGATGCACCGGCAATGGGTGCCAGCTGCTGTGCATTCACGGAGCCTGTGGCTGGATCCACCACGCGCCGCCAGGAATAGATGAAGTCCTGCGCAGTAACCGGTTGTCCATTCGACCAGCGCGCCTGGTCACGCAGATGGAAACGCCACAACAGGCCGTCTGATGACGTTTCCCAGCGCTCGGCTACACCGGGCACGACATTGCCGGCGGCATCCAGCCGCACCAGTCCTTCGAACAGGTCGTCAATGATGGTGTAGCCCGACACATCCTCGTTGAGCGAAGGATCGAGCGTGCGCGGGGCCTGCGTCAGATGACGTTGCAGATGCGCGGCATTGATGCGGGCTGTGGAGACTGACGCAACCGCAAGGCCGGACGGCGCCGTGCGCGCGCAGCCGGCCAGCAGCAGCATCAGGAGGAGCAGCACCCCCGCAGTCTTCCTCATGCGGCCTGCGCCACCATCGGCACGCCGGAATGGAAGTGAAACAGTGGATCCGGCGAAACGATCAGTTCCGCCTCTACCCTGGAAAGGCCATCGAGCCGCTGTGCCAGCGCGAGCGCATCGGCCGCATCGCGTGTCTCGCGGCGCGCAAGATCCAGATACAGGCCTGCATGCCGACGCTCGGATTCGGCCAGACCGGCATAAAAACCTGCCAGGGGTTCCTGCAGCAGCGGCGCGAGCACTTCGAAGCGCTCGCAGGAGCGCGCCTCGATCAGCGCACCGGTCAGCATCAGGTCACGCTTGCGCTGTGGCTCCGCGGTGGCAAGGCCGGTGCGCAGCACGCCGGCATACCGGCCCGGACCCATGCGCATCGACGGGACGGCCAGCTGCGCCATGAGCTTCTGCACCTGCTCGAAATGCCGCAACTCTTCGCGCGCCAGCCGGGCCAGCGACAGGCACAGGGTGCGGTCTTCCGGATACGCGAACATCAGGGCCAGGGCGGTGGATGCCGCCTTCTTTTCGCAATTGGCGTGATCCACCAGCAGACGGCGCCACTCTTGCGCGGCATACGTGGCCCAGGCCCGTGGCGTCGCCACGCGCAGCAACGTGGTGCCAGGCGTTTCAGCGGCGGCGTTCATCAGGCGGCTGCGACGCGCGCTTCGACTGCGGCCTC
Source organism: Steroidobacteraceae bacterium (assembly GCA_039918755.1). Taxonomy (GTDB): domain Bacteria; phylum Pseudomonadota; class Gammaproteobacteria; order Steroidobacterales; family Steroidobacteraceae; genus ZC4RG30. Next base: position 2,592 of record JBDSGY010000066.1, on the reverse strand, counting down.
GCGCAGCACCGATTCCGCCTGCGCGGCAGTGCTGTAGCGGTCCGTGGGCTTCTTGGCGAGCAGGGTGTCGATGATGGGCTGCCACCTGGCCACGTGCGCCGGCATCCTCGGGATCGACTGATTGCGATGCTTGTAGATGATGGCCATGGGATTGGCGTCGGTGAACGGCTTTTCGCCGCAGAGCATCTCGTAGAGGATCACGCCCAGGCTGTACAGATCGCTGCGGCCGTCCACCTGTTCGCCATGCCCCTGCTCCGGACTCATGTAATGCGGCGTGCCGAAGATGATGCCCGGATCGGTGATCTCCATCTCCAGCGCGGCATGCTTCGCCAGGCCGAAATCCGTGAGCGCGATGCGCTGCGCGTTGCGCATCAGCACATTGCCGGGTTTGAGGTCCCGGTGCAGCGTGCCGGCTTCATGCAGTGTGGCCAGCGCGCCGGCAATCTGCGCGGCGATGTCGAGCGCGTCCGTAAGTCCGATGCCCGCCCGTATGCGGCGCCGCAGGTCACCCTCCGGAAAATATTCCATCGCCAGATACGCGTGGTCATCGGCTACGCCCAGTTCATGGCAGCGCACGATGTTCGAATGATGCAGGCTGTGCGCGATCTCGTATTCCTGCAGGAAGCGCTCGAACGACTGGTCGACGCCGGAGGCATCGCGCACCGACGGCGTCACCTTGATCACCATCAGCGCGCCGGCCTTCTCACTCTCGGCCAGATACAGCTGCGACACCGATCCCCCTGCAAGCCGACGCACACAGCGGTAACCGGGAATGCGCACGGCGCCGAAGCGGCGGGAATCCTCGGCCGCCGGCGAAACGCGCCAGTCGGCCATGGCGCGGCGCTGCACACGGGCAGCTTCGGTGAGCACCTCCACCAGTGTCGCATGCGAGAACAGCTGCTTGGTGAGCACGGCGAACGCCCCGAAGATGCGGGCATGTCGTGCGGCCTCGGTGTCGCCCTGATCGGCGAGAAACACTACCGGCGCAAAGCCGCGCCGCTCTGCCAGGTCGCGCAGCCAGTCGATTCCCTTGCCGGTATGCCAGTCCTGGTCGATCAGCACCGCATCGAAGCCCTGCGCCAGGAACTCCGGCGGCAGCACGCCATGCGCGCGCGTCGAACGCATGACCAGTTCAGCGCCCGGCCATTCACAGGTGACATGGTGCCGGATGAGCGACCGGTAGCGGGCATCCTGGACTATCAGCAGCAGTCGCATGGACGCTTGTCCCGCGGCAGACCGCTAGTTCACCGCTTTGAGCGGACTTTCGCGACGCTGCGCCTTCGCGCCATCGGAGCGGTCCTGCTCGAGTCGCTGCAGGTATTCCGGTGTGATATCGCCGGTGACGTATTCACCCGAGAAGCACGACGTGTCGAACTCGGTGATGGCGGCATTGTCATGCCGGCAGGCCGAGATCAGGTCCTCGAGATCCTGGTAGACCAGCCAGTCAGCGCCGATCTGCCGCGCCACTTCTTCCACATCGCGGCCGGCAGCGACGAGTTCCGAGCGGGCCGGCATGTCGATGCCATAGACATAGGGATGGCGCACGGGCGGTGCCGCCGAGGCGAAATACACCTTGCGGGCGCCCGCCTCGCGGGCAAGCTCGATGATCTGCGCGGAGGTGGTGCCACGCACGATGGAATCATCCACCAGCAGCACGTTCTTGCCGCGGAATTCAAGATCGATGGCCGACAGCTTGCGGCGCACTGAGCGCAGCCGCTGTTCCTGGCCCGGCATGATGAATGTGCGGCCGATGTAGCGGTTCTTGTTGAACCCTTCGCGGTATTTGATGCGCAGTTTCTGCGCCAGCTGCAGCGCGCAGGTGCGGCTGGTGTCGGGGATGGGGATCACCACATCGATGTCGTGGTCCGGATGCTCGCGTTTGACCTTCTCCGCCAGCCGCTCGCCCATGCGCATGCGTGCACGGTACACCGAGATATTGTCGATGATCGAATCAGGGCGCGCGAAATACACGTATTCGAAGATGCAGGGCGTGTGCCGGATGGTGGGCACGCACTGGTTGGTGTGCATGCGGCCCAGCTCGTCGATGAACACCGCTTCGCCCGGCGCCACATCGCGCACCACTTCGAAGGACAGCATCGTCAGCGCCACGCTTTCCGACGCCAGCATGTATTCCATGCCGCGTGCGCTGCGGCGCTGGCCGATGACCAGCGGCCGGATGCCGTGCGGGTCGCGGACGCCCAGGATGCCGTGGCCGATGATCATCGCCACCACCGCATAGGCGCCGCGGCAGCGTCGATATACCGCGTTCACGGCAGCGAAGATGTCGCCCGGCGTCACGCGCGGCGTGCCCACCCGCTGCAGCTCGGAAGCAAACACATTCAGCAGCACTTCGGAATCGGAACGCGTGTTCAGGTGGCGGCGGTCCTCGCGCATCAGCACGGCGGTGAGCTCGGCCGAATTGGTGAGGTTGCCGTTGTGCCCGAGGCAGATGCCATAGGGCGCGTTGACGTAAAAGGGCTGGACCTCCGAGGCGCTGTCGCCGCCGGCGGTGGGATAGCGCACATGGCCGATGCCGATGTTGCCGCGCAGGGAATCCATGTCGTCCTGGCTGAACACGTCGCGCACCAGGCC
>JBDSGY010000065.1:0-10089 GCA_039918755.1 Steroidobacteraceae bacterium | reverse complement strand
CTTCCACGTGCGTCCCGTGACCAGCTGGAACGGCCGGGTGGCGATTTCCTGACCGGATTCGGCCACGCCGATGATGATCGACTGGCCCCAGCCGCGATGGCAGCATTCCAGCGCCTGGCGCATGACCGAAGTAATGCCGGTGCAGTCGAAGGAATAGTCAGCGCCGCCATCGGTGGCATCCACCACGGCCTGAACCACCTTGTCGTTGCCCACCTCTTTCGGGTTGATGAAATGCGTCATGCCGAATTTCTCGGCCATTGCCCGCTTCTCGGGATTGATATCCACGCCGATGATGCGGTCGGCGCCCACCATCTTCGCGCCCTGGATGACGTTCAGGCCGATGCCGCCCAGTCCGAATACCACCACGTTGGCGCCCGCCTCCACCTTGGCGGTGTAGATGACCGCACCGATGCCGGTGGTGACGCCGCACCCGATGTAGCACACCTTGTCGAACGGTGCGTCCGACCAGATCTTCGCCAGCGCGATCTCGGGCAGCACGGTGAAATTGGAGAATGTGGAACAGCCCATGTAGTGATACAGCGTCTGCCCGCCCATCGAAAACCGGCTGGTGCCATCGGGCATCACGCCCTTGCCCTGGGTGGCACGGATGGAAGTGCACAGGTTCGACTTGCGTGACAGGCAGGTTTTGCACTGCCGGCATTCGGGCGTGTAGAGAGGAATGACGTGATCGCCGGGCTTCAATGTCGTGACGGACTTGCCGACTTCGCGAACGATGCCTGCGCCCTCGTGCCCGAGGATGGAAGGGAATACGCCTTCGGAGTCCTTGCCCGAAAGGGTGTAGGCATCCGTGTGGCAAATGCCGGTTGCCTTGATCTCCACGAGGACTTCGTTGGGGCCGGGACCGGCCAGATCCACTTCATGGATTTCCAGCGGCTTCCCTGCGCCGACGGCCACTGCAGCTTTTGTCTTCATACTTTTCTCCAGACCCCCATATTTTCGGTAATTTCAGCGCGGTCGCACGAAACGCAGGGCTTCGGTGGCCACCCGGACTTCGATCAGAAAACACCACAACGATCCGACCAGCGACCCCATGCAGATGACAAACAGCACGGCGATGATCGGCCCGATCGGAAACGTGACATAGGCTGTCGCAAACAGCAGCGCAACCACCGTCGCCACCAGCAGCGCAGCCACGGTGCCAAGTGTGATCGCACGGTTCATCAGGCGCGCGCGGCGACTCGTGACGGTGAGCACGCGATGGATCTCGACGATCTCGTCCTCACCGGCAATGGGCAGGCGCGCTTCCAGATCGCGGGCGCGGTCCACGATGCGCGCCAGGCGTGTGGTCAGCATGGCGAGCATCACGCCGACGCCGTTGAGAAGGAACACGGGACCGAGCGCGAGCTGCATCGCGTGGGCGACATCGGAAACCGCAATCTGTGTCAGATCGAGACCCGGCAGATTCATGCGCTCTGATCCTTGCGCTGGCTAATAAGCAGCGCGACCCGGGCCAGATCCTCACTGGTATCGACATGTGGCCCTGGCCGCGCCACGGCGTCCGCCACGCGGATCTCGAAACCATTCTCGAGGGCACGCAGCTGCTCGAGTTTTTCCAGCTGCTCGAGCAGGCTGGGTGGCAGCTGCGACATGCGCCGCAGTGCCGCGGCGCGATACGCGTAGAGCCCTATATGGCGGCGCGCGCCACTGAAACTGCGCTGCGTGGACAGGTTGGTGGAAGCGGTGTCCCTGCCCCAGGGGATCGGCGCGCGGCTGAAATACAGGGCGCGCCCGGTGGCATCGGTAACCACCTTGACGTAGTTGGTGTCCATGAATGCCGCCAGGCTGGTCATCCGCGACGACAGGGTCGCGATATCGGCGCTGGGATGATCCTCAAGCAGCTGCGCCACCTGCCTGATCAGCTCCGGTGGCATCAACGGTTCGTCGCCCTGCAGGTTGACCACGACATCGCTGTCGTTCCACCCTGCCTGCTGCGCTACTTCGGCAATCCGGTCGGTGCCGGATACATGCATCAATGAAGTCAGCATCGCGCGTGCGCCGAAACCGGTGGCGGCCTCGACGATGCGTTCATCGTCCGTCGCGATGAGGACCTCATCGGCGCCGGAAGCGACGGCCACTTCATGCACCCACTGCAGCATGGGCTTGCCGTCGATCAGCAGCAGCGGCTTGCCGGGCAGGCGCGTGGAAGCATGGCGGGCAGGTATGACTACTCGAAACATGCTGCTAGCGATCAAGCAGCTTGTCGTCACTGGCCAGCACGCGCGCTTCGTTCTCGAGCATCACCGGGATGCCGTCCACGATTGGAAAGGCCAGCCGGTCAGCACGGCACACCAGGACAGCAGCCTCGCGCTGGTAGATCACCGGGCCCTTGCACAGGGGACAGGCGAGTATTTCCAGCAGTCTCGAATCAATCACGTATGCGTTCCCTTTGTTATGCAGGCCTGGACCATGCCCATAAGGCGGGCTGACCCATCGTCCGGCAGGACTGCCGACACCTGCAGGTACAGCATGCGGCCAGTCGCGAATGGCCGGCATTTTACGGCATCCTTTTCGGTCATGACGACCGGCTCGTCGCCAAAGGCGAGTTCCCCGGGCTGGAACTGGTAGTGATCGGGAAAGGGGTGTTCGATTGGCCGGCAACCGAGGCCACGCAGCTGTGCAAAGAACCGCGCGGGGTTGCCGGTGGCAGCTACCGCATGCACTTGCGCCCCACGCAGGCCATCGAGCGGCTCGATCTGGTCGGTGACCAGGCTGCGCAGAACCGCCTCACCCAGTGACATGTGCAGGGGATTGCGCAGGCTGGCGGCCAGCGCGGTGGCATCGGGGCCGTTGATGACCACGGCATCCACGCTGCGCAAACGCGCCGTACCTTCGCGCAGCGGGCCCTGCGGCAGCAACGCGCCATTGCCGACGCCGCGGACACCGTCGACCACGACGATTTCCAGATCGCGCCGCATGGCCAGGTGCTGCAGACCATCGTCACTGATCAAGAGGTCGCAGCCCTGCGATTCCAGCAGCGCGGCGGCCGCGCTGCGGCGGGCGCCCACCGCCACCGGGCAGCCGGTGCGCCGGGCAATCAGCAACGCTTCATCCCCCACTTCGCGCGGATCGCTGCTGGCCGTGACCAGCACCGGACCGCGGGTGCTGCCGCCGTAGCCGCGCAGCACCACGCCGGCGCGCCTGCCCTGCTCGCGCAGGCGGATCGCCAGCCAGATCACGAGCGGTGTCTTCCCCGTGCCACCGACACTGATATTGCCCACCACCACCACGGGCACGCAGGATCGGTGGCTGGCAAGCCAGCCGCGACGGTAGAGGCTGCGACGCAAGCCGGTGATGCCGGCGAACAGCAGGGCCAGAGGCTTCAGCCACGGCACACGCCGTCCGCCAAACCAGCTTCGTTCGAGCCAGCCCTGAAGGGTCCCTTTGTCAGGCATTGAATTGCAGGCGATGCAACTGGCTGTACAGGCCGCCACCGGCCAGCAGCGCTGCGTGGCTGCCTGACTCGACGATGCGGCCTTCCGCCAGTACCAGGATGCGGTCTGCCTGTTCAACGGTGGCCAGGCGGTGCGCGATCACCAGCGTGGTGCGACCTTGGCGCAGGCGCGCGAGTGCATCCTGGATATGCCGCTCGGACTCGGAATCCAGCGCTGAGGTGGCCTCGTCCAGCACCAGCAGCGGCGCATTCTTCAGGATGGCGCGCGCGATGGCGACCCGTTGTCGCTGCCCGCCGGACAGCAACGCGCCACGGTCACCCACCGGAGTGTCGAGCCCGTCGGGCAAGGCGCTGGCGAATTCCATGACATGCGCGGCCTGCGCAGCGGCGAGGATCGCCGCATCGGGCACATCGTCCATGCCGAAGGCGATGTTGTTGCGGATGCTGTCATCCAGCAGCGTGACATCCTGTCCCACATAGGCAATCTGGCGCCGCAGGTCGCGCAGCGCGTACTCACGCACATCGACGCCATCGAGCAGCACCGCGCCCGCCGTCGCTTCATACAGGCGTGGCAACAGGCCGACCAGTGTTGACTTGCCCGCACCGGAGCGGCCGACAATCGCCACGGTCTGCCCGGGCGCCACCGAAAAATCGATCTGCGCAAGCACCGGCTCGTCCGTGCCGGCATAGCTGAAGTCCACCTGGCGGAATTGCACTTCGCCACGCGCGCGCGGCAGCGAAAGCCTGCCCTTGTCCGCTTCGCGTGGCTGATCCAGCACCGCGAAAATGCCGGCGCCTGCAGCAATGCCCTGCTGCAGCGGACCACCCACGTTGACCAAGCGGCGCAGCGGCGCCATCACCAGCAGCGTCGCGGTGATGTAGCCGATGAATTCATCCACAGTCACTTCCGCCGCCACCACCTGCCCGATTGCCACCACCAGCACGATTGCAAGGCCCAGTGCCGCAACCATCTGTACCACTGGCCCGCTGGCCGCGCGCGCGTTGATCAGCCGCTCATGATTGCGGCGGTTCTGCTCGTTGACGGCCTCGAAGCGCCGCTGCTGCGTCGCTTCCGCGGTGCTGGTCTTGATCAGCCGCTGCGCTTCCAGCGATTCCTTCGCCACGCGTGTGAAATCGCCCATCGATTGCTGAATGCGCGTGCTGTGCCGTCGAAAACGCTTGTTGATCGCTCCGAGCACCCAGCCGATGACCGGCGCCACCACCAGCGCCAGCAATGTGAACTGCCAGGACTTGTAGAACATGTAGCCAAGCAGACCCACGAGTGCGAGCGAGTCACGGATGATCACGCCGATGGAATTGGTCGCCGCCTCGGCCACCTGCTCCGCGTCATACACCAGCCGCGACAGCATCCTGCCGCCGGGCTCGCGATCGTAGGCCGCAGCAGGCATGTGCAGATATTGCTCGAACAGGTCGCGGCGGATGGCCTTCACCACCTGGCGCCCGACGCGACCGGGGAAATAGGTGGCGAGGTAATCGCCGATGCCGCGCAGCAGGAACAGCAGCACGGCGCCCAGCGGCACCGCCCACGCGACGCGCGGATCCGGTTGCACGAAGGCGTATTCCAGGAATTTATCGACGAACCAGGCGGTGCCGGCCTCGGTGGAGGCATACAGCGCCATGCCGATCACGCCGATCATGAACTGTCCACGCCACGGCCGCGCGTATCGCAGCAGACGGCCGTAGACAGATCGTGCCTCTGCCGCGGACGGCAGTGGCGCCGTCATGGCTTGGCTGCGGGCTGGATCGTCGCGACGTCGAGCTGGGAAAAACCCATGCGACCCAGCACGTCCATCGCGGTGACCACCGACTGGTGCGTGGCGCGGCCGTCGGCACGCAACACCACGCGCACGGTGCGCGATTCACCGGCGACGGCGGCCACCGCACGCTGCAGCGTTTCGCGGCAGGAATTCATCAGTTCGCGTTCGTTGACGCGGTAGCTGCCCGCCTGCGTTACCGTGACCACGATACGCTCCGAACCCCTGCCAACCTGCGGCTGTTCGGTCGCCGATGGGAGCTGCACGCGCAGGCGTCCCTCATCGACGAAGGTGGAGGACAGCATGAAGAAGATCACGAGAATCAGCAGTACGTCGATCAGCGAGATGAGGTTGATCTCGGGATCTTCGGTTCGGCGCGACCGCAGGTTCACGCGGACTCCGGCTCCCGCGCATCTTCGGTGCGGTCGTTCAGCGCCTCGGCAAAACGCACCACGTCCTTTTCAATCTGCACCACGATGCCGTCGACGCGGCCACGCAGATAGCGGTACGCAACCTGCGACGGAATGGCGACGCAGAGGCCGGCCGCCGTCGTCAGCAGCGCTTCGGAAATGCCGCCGGAGAGCGTGCGCGGATCGCCCAGGCCACCACTGTAGATGGCTTCGAAGGCCTTGATGATGCCGGTGACGGTGCCGAGCAGTCCCAGCAGCGGTGCGATGCCCGCGATGGTGCCCAGCGTATTGAGAAAACGGTCCAGATCATGGGCCACGTGGCGACCAGCATCTTCCAGCCGCTCCATCAGCACGGAGCGCGGCCGATGGCGATTGGCAAGTCCCGTAGCCAGCAGTTTGCCCAGCGGTGAGTTGGCATCGAGGGCGGCAATGACCTTGTCGTTGACCTGCCCGGCCTCGACCAATGCCCAGATGCGGCGCGTCAGGTCGGGCGGCATCACCCGTCGCTGCTGCAATGTCCAGAGACGCTCCAGCACGATCGCGCCCGCGATCACTGAGCAGAGAATGATGGGCCACATGAAGGGCCCGCCGGCTAACACAAGTTCCCACATGGGCGCGAATCATAGCCGAAGAGCGCGGCGGCCACGTCCTGCAATCGACCGAGCGCCGGTTGCAGCAAGGAGCGCCTTCGCACACGGCCATCAGCGAGCATCCGCAGCCGGATGTGACCACCAGCGGCAGTCGCGAGAATGACCGCGCCATCCCGGGCCCAGCGCTGCCGCAGCCCCAGCCAGGCCGGCGATTCCCATTCGCTGCTCGACAGGCTGGCCAGCAGCAGCGAGTGGTTGCCAGCAGAGCGCTGCGCGGCCGCACTGGCAGTGCGTGGCAGCAGCAGCACTGCGGCTGGCGGGGCCGCGGTGTCTGCTGCCACGCTCGCACGTCCGGCGTCAGCAGCCAGTTCCAGCCAGCGTCCGCCAGCCCTGGCATACAGCAGGCAGCCGCGCGGCCCCCTCTGCGGTGCGACCTGGAATTCGATCCCGTCCCAGCGCCACGCGCGAGGCGTGCATGCGTTCAGCTCAGGTGGCGGCCTAGGTTCCGCACGAACCTCGATGCGATGCAACTGCAGTTGCGCCGCGCCGCGCAGCAGCGCGGCCTGTACATCTCGCCCGAGGCTGCTGGTCACCCATAGATCTAGCGCGCGATAGCCGCTGCGACGCAGCTGCGGCAGCACGCGCGAATCGAAGCTGCGCCCTGCACTGCCGAATTTCTCGCCTGTTCCGTACAGCAGCAGGCGATGCGTCGTGCGCAGCATCACTGCAGAAGACGCGCCCACATCGAGCACGTCCACCCACAGCTCACCGACCGCGGGTCGCGGACTCTGCGGGAGGAACACGGTGAACACTGCACACAGCGCGATCACGCGCAGGCTGCGGCTCACCGGCGACAGCGCCAGCAGCAGGGCCGGCAGGATCAGCAGATACCAGCTGGCGAGCGGCATGGCCGGCCAGACCGCAGCGGGCAGTTCTGCACAGAATGTGAGGAATGGCCACAGCGCCGAAGCCACCGCGGCGGCGAGATCCACCAGTTGATCGGCGCACCACTGCGCGCTGCTGCCCGGCAGCAGATAACCGGCGGTTGCAATCAGTATCGGCGGCACCAGCAGGAACGTGAACGTGGGAATGGCAAGTGCATTGGCCAGCATGCCGACGGCGGAGAAGGAACCGAAGATCGCAATCGTGGCAGGCAGCAGCGCCAGCGTAACCAGCCACTGTGTCTGCAGCGCGGCGCGCAGTGTGGCGGCCGGCTGCATCCTCGCACCGGCGATCAGCACGATGGCCGCCACCGCCATGAAGGACAGCCAGAATCCCGCGCTGAGCGCAGCCAGCGGATCAAACAGGAGCACCACCGTCAACGCCGCGGCCACGCTCCATGCCGGGCCCGCGGCCCGCGCGCATTCGCGCACCAGCAGAAACGCCGTGAGCATGACCACGGTTCGCTGTGCTGGCACGGAGAAACCCGAAAGCAGCGCATAACCCAGCGCCAGTACGATGCCGACCGCGGCGGCAAACAGCTCGCGGCGCACCCGGGACGGCGTTGGCAGACGTCGCCACAACAGCCGCGCCATGCCCATGCTGAGCATCGCAAAGAACGTGACGTGCATCCCCGAGATCGCCACCAGGTGCGTGAGGCCGGTGGCATTGAACACGCGCCACTGCTGGGTCGTTACATCGCCCGTGGCGCCCACCGCGAGAGCCGCCAGCAAGGCGGCGGCGGCCGGGTCTGCCACGCGCGCGATGATATGCGCTGCAACGTTCGCGCGCAGACCGTCGAGTGACCATGGCGCCATCCGCAGGCGGCGATTCATCGAACTGTCGGTCACCCGTGCCATGGAGCTCACGTGGTCGCGCAGCAGCGCGCGCGCCTGCTCCGGGCCGGCAGCCGCCACGAACTGAGCCGCAAACTGCCAGGTCTCACCTGCGTGCGGCGCGGATTTCACCCGTGGCAGGGTGAGTCGGGCACGCTGCGCTGGCCACGCCGGCTGCCGCGGGAAGGACACCCATGCATCGAACTGCCAGCCGGAATCGGTAGCCGCAGGAATGGAGTCGATGCGTGCCTCGATCAGGACCCGGTCGGCCATCTGGATCGCCGGTGCCCGGACGCTGTTCGCCGCATGCTGGGCATGCAGGCTGCCCAGCAGCAGCAGCAGACCCACCCGTGCGCGGGGCAGGCACAGCAGCAGCGGCGCCGTCCCCAGCAGCAGCAGGGTGAGCCCATGCTGCCAGGGGCCTGGAGTCCAAAGCGCCAGCAGCACCCCACCCAGCAACAGCATGCAGCGCAATGCCCCGCCCTCCGCAGATGAATCCGTGACCTGGGGCGCATGTCGGGCGCAAGCCCTTGCACATTCAGCCTGCTAAAGTGCGCGAGCCATGCCCCGCCAGCTGTTCCTCAAGTTCCGCCCGATCGCCGCGAAGATGCGCGAGAGCTGGTATTTCCGGCTGCTGGGGCCGCGCCTTACCGATCCGCGCATGTGGTCCGTCAACCGTCGTTCCATCACCGCTTCATTCGCAGCGGCCGTGGCCATCTGTTTCATCCCGCTGCCGGCGCACCTGCTGTTCGGGCTGGCGGCGGCCATGATCTGGCGACTCAACGTGCCGGCGATGGTGGGCACCTTGCTGGTGCTGAATCCGTTCACCGCCGTGCCCGTGTATTACATGGCCTATCGCATCGGCACGCTGCTGCTCGGGCACAAGCCTGGGAAATTCGCGTTCGAGCTGAGCTGGAACTGGCTGCAGACCGGCCTCGGATCGATCTGGAAGCCGTTCCTGGTCGGCTGCCTGTTCTGCAGCGTGGTGGGCGGATATCTCGCTTACTGGTTGTTCGGCCTCTGCTGGCGCTTCAGCACAGTGAGGAGGCTAAACGCCAAGCGTGCCGCCGTCAGGGGGCAATAGCGGCCTGTTCGTGCAGTTTTCCGTCCTGGAGAACAAGCACACGATCCATGCGCGCCGCCAGGCGCGTGTCATGCGTCACCACCACGAGGCTGGTGCCGCGCTCGCGATTGAGCTCGAGCATCAGTTCGAACACCTGTGCGGCGTTGGCACCATCTAGATTGCCGGTAGGCTCGTCGGCCAGCACCAGCAGAGGTTCGGTGACCAGTGCACGCGCAACGGCGGCGCGCTGGCGTTCACCACCCGAGAGCTGGTGCGGCCGATGGGTGAGCCTGGCGCCGAGGCCGACGCGCTCCAGCACCCTCTGTGCCGTTTCACGAGCCGTGCCCGCTGGCACACGCCGCACCAGCAATGGCATCGCCACATTCTCGAGCGCCGAGAATTCCGGCAGCAGATGGTGGAACTGGTAGACGAAGCCGAGGCTGCGGTTGCGCAGCTCGCAGCGCTCGCGCTCCGGCAGCGAATGGATGTCGCGTCCGGCAACTTCCACGATTCCGGCGTCGGGCATATCGAGCCCGCCCAGCACCTGCAGCAGCGTGGTCTTGCCAGAACCCGAAGCACCGACAATGGCGATGCGCTCGCCGCGATCCACGCGCAGCTCAACGCCGTTCAGCACGCTGAGCGTGCTGCTGCCTTCGTGGAAACTGCGCAGCACTCCGCGCGCCTGTAACACCGCATCAGTCATGGCGCAATGCCTCTGCCGGCAGTACGCGCGACGCGCGCCACGCCGGATAGATCGTGGCCAGCAGGCACAGCAGCAGCGCCACCAATGCCACCTTGAATACATCACCCAGTCGCACCTGCGCCGGCAGGTCACTCATGAAATAGACCTTCGCATCCAGAAATTGCATGCCCGTAGCCCTCTCCAGCAAATGCACGATCCGCTCCAGATTGATTGACAGAAGAGCGCCCAGACCAATGCCTGCAGCCACGCCCGTGAGTCCAATGGCCACACCTTGCACCGCGAAAATCCGCAGGATGTTGCGTGGACCCGCCCCGAGCGTACGCAGGATGGCGATGTCGGATTCCTTTTCCTTCACGACCAT
>JBDSGY010000064.1:0-3174 GCA_039918755.1 Steroidobacteraceae bacterium | reverse complement strand
GGATCGAGCTTCTGCCAGCGCGCCAATGCAAGGCAGCTTTCCTGCATCACCCACTCGCCCATCTGGATGATGAGGCCGGACTCTTCCGCCACCGGCACGAACTCCGATGGCGAGATGGGTCCGAGGCCGGGATGATTCCAGCGGATCAGGGCCTCGACCGAGCTGCGCTTGCCGGTATCCAGTTCGACGATGGGCTGGTAGACCAGCGACAGCTGGTCGGTGCCGAGCGCCTTGCGCAGGCTGGTCTCGATCAGCAGGTTGCGCGACAGCCGCGTGTGCATCGCATGATTGAAGAACACCGAGCACGCGCGGCCGGCGCGCTTGGCCTCGTACATGGCCACGTCGGCATTGCGGATGATCGTCTCGGCGCCATCCATGCAATGGTCGCTGGTGACGATGCCGATGCTGGCGGTGGAATGCACCTCGCGGCCCTGGATGATGTACGGATGCGCCAGGGCCTGCAGCACGCGGTCGGCGATGCGTGAGGCATCCTCGCTGCGCTGGATATCGTTGATCAGCACCAGGAACTCATCGCCACCGAACCGGGCGATCTGGTTGCGCGATTCGGCAGTCGCCTTCGCATCGGTGCTGCGCAGCGCCTTGCGCAGCCGGTCGGCGATCTGCACCAGCAGTTCGTCACCGGCCTGGTGGCCCATCGCGTCGTTGACCACCTTGAAGCGGTCGAAGTCCAGGAACAGCACGGCGAACATGGGCTGTGTGCCGGCGCGCACGCGTCGCACCGCTTCCTGCAGTCGCTCGAGGAACAGCGTGCGATTGGCAAGGCCGGTAAGCCGGTCGCGGGTGGCGGCCGCTGCGAGCTCGCGTTCCACGGCCTTGCGATGCGAGATGTCCTGCACCACCGACCACACGACGTCGCGGCCGTTCGAATCATTCATGCGGATGCCGGAAATCAGCACGGGATACTGGCGGCCGTCCTTGCGGCGGAAGGTGCGCTCGCGCTGGCCAGTGGCCTCTTTCGCTCCACCGAGGTCGATGCGCATCGCCAGCTCATCGAAGGTCATCCCCAGCATTTCTTCGCGGCTGAAACCACTGGGCTCGAGGAATGCGTCGTTCACCTGCAGGAAGCGGCGCGACTTGAATTCAGTCAGCGCGAAGCCCACCGGCGAGCGCTCGAACAGCGAGCGGAACTTGCGCTCGCTTTCTTCCAGCGCGCATTCGGCCACCTTGCGCGAGGTGATGTCACTCTGCGTGCCCACGATGCGTCGCGGTTTGCCATCCGGCGTCCGCTCCATGACCGTGCCGCGCGACATCACTCAGACCCAGTGGCCCTGGGCATGGCGCACGCGGAAGTCGAGCTGGAATACATGGTCACGGTTGCGTATGCAGTCGCTGATGACGCCGTCGACCAGCGCCAGGTCGTCAGGGTGCACCAGCGCGCGCCATGCGTCGTTGGGCAACGGCTGATTGCAGTCGCGCACGAGGCCGATCATCTGCGACCAGCGATCGCTCACATACAGGCAACGCTCGAAGACATGGGATTCCCACAGACCCACGCCGGTGCCTTCGACCACGGCGGTCAGATGCTCCTGCTGGTCAGCCGCGGTGCGGGCGGCCTGGTACGCATTGCGGCGACCCCGGTATACGAGTGCAGCGATCAGCACGGCCATGGCAGCAACGATGCCGAGGCTGACCTGCTCGGTGACGCTGAACGAGTCGCGGTTGAACGCCGCGATGCCCACGCCCGCGCCCGCCGTCACCAGGACAGCGGCGGCCTCGAGACCGGCGCGAGTTCTCTGCCGCATTGTGGCCAGCGCGTCCTGCGCACCGGGAGCATTGTAAAAAGACATCCTGCTGGTAACGGCAGGTGCGCACCGCTTGCGCAGTCAAGACACGGCGATCTGTGATACGTTTCTCGCCCGCATGACCATTACCGACGCAGAAATTGTCAAAGCAGCGACTTCGCTGGGTGTGCTGGGCGGCGGGGCCCAGACAGCGCATCGCATTCTCGCTGCGTTGTGTGACGCAAGTCTCGGTACGCGCGAGATCGCCGACCTCGTGCAACGCGAGCCAGGACTTGCCGTCCGCGTGCTGAAAGTCGCCAACTCTGCTTACTACGGGCGCTCCCGCGACATCGGCACGCTGGACCAGGCGTTGGTCATCCTGGGTCTGGACGCCGTTCGCGGCATCACTGCTGCCGCGTGCCTCGACCGCAGCATTGCGCGTCGCAGCCAGTTCGGTGCCATCGATCCCAAGGCACTGGTCCACCATTGCATCGCCAGCGCCTTCGCCGCCGAAACGCTGGCCCGGGCCAGCGGCCGCGCCGTGGCCGCAGAAGCATTCATGGCTGCGCTGCTGCACGATTTCGGCGTGCCAGTGCAGGAACGACTGGATGGCGACGGCGTGCTGGCGCTGATCGAGGCGCTGCGCACCACGCCGGATGCCGATGCCGGAGAACTGGAACGCACCCTGGTGCAGGTGTCACATGGCCGCTGCGCGCAGGTGATCTTCGACAGCTGGCAGCTGCCCACTTCCATTGGTCTTGCCGCGCGGCATCACGACGACCCTGCAGGGGCGCCGGGTCCGGTCAAGGAATTGACCACGCTGGTGCATCTGGGCATCCAGGCGGCGATCGAGGCGGGGTTCACCTATCCCACCGAACCGCTGCATTTCCGGATTGCGCGCGAGCCATTGCTCGCGACGCTGGGTCTCCAGGCCGACGTGCTGCTGCCGATCATCGAGCAGTTGCCGGAACGCGTGCTGCTGCTCAGTGGAGCCGCCGCCTGAAGTTCAGCAGCGACTGAAGCGTCGCAGCGCCAGCGCGAGGAGTGTGCCGGCGGCAATACCCAGCATCAGGTCGTGCAGCAGCGTCAGGCCCAGTGTCACCGCGAAGACCAGCAGATCGATGCGGGCACTGCGCAACATGTGCGCGATAGCCGGCCGCTCGATCATGTTCCAGGCCACAGTCACCAGCACGCCCGCCAGCGTGGCCAGCGGCACGTAACCTACCAGTGGCGCCGCCACCAGCATGAACAGCAGGATCATCACCGCGTGCAGCATGCCGGCCACTGGTGTCAATGCGCCGGCGCGGATGTTCGTGGCGGTGCGCGCGATGGTGCCGGTGACACACAAACCACCGAACAGCGCCGAACCGATGTTGGCGACGCCCTGTGCCACGAGCTCGCTGTTCGATCGATGCTGACGCCCGGTCATGCC
>JBDSGY010000063.1:0-3635 GCA_039918755.1 Steroidobacteraceae bacterium | reverse complement strand
GACAGCATTTCCAGGCTGCCGCGCGGGCCCACGCTCGCGTCGACGAGTTCGGGCAGGTCAACTATGGCTTCCATTGTCTCGCGCTTATGCCCTTCAGGGCAGGATGTCGATAGGCGTGTTGTTATTGGTGAGCAGCCAGATCTCGAGCATGTCGGAGTTCGACAGGGCGATGCAGCCGTCAGTCCAGTCGCGCGCATAGTAATCCGGTCCGCGCCGCAACTGGTTGGGCAGGCCGTGGATCATGATCGCGCCGCCCGGATCCACGCCCTTTGACTTGGCCATCTTCAGGTCGCGCGGATTGGGATAGGACACCTGGATGGAAAGGAAGAAGTCGCTGCGGGGATTGCGGCGCGTGAGCAGATAGCGGCCTTCGGGCGTGCGGAAATCACCCACCTGCTCCTTCGGACCGGCGGGTATCAGGCCGAGCGAGACCTTGTAGGTGCGCAGCACCTCGTTGCCACGCAACAGCTCCATGCGCCGCTCGGCCTTGTAGACCACCACGCGCGAAGCCGTGGGCAGCGGCACTGCCTGCGCGGCAACGGCGACCAGCGCGGTACACAGCAGGGCAAGCAATGGTTGGACGAATCGTGATCGCAAGTTCATGCCTTCAGGTTGCCGGCTGCGCCTCGACCCTGGGGATGACTATCTCGAGGCCGGCGCGCAGCGCGTTGAAATCGACATCCGGGTTGTAATGCAATAGCAGCCACGCTGGCAAACCGCCTTGTCGTTGCGACACTCCCCAGAGGGAGTCGCCCCGGCGCGTGACATAAACCGTGGTGCCCAGGATGCGATGGCCTGCGAAGAACGCGGCCTGCAGGGAATCGTGGAACTGGCGCCTCCGGCTATCGAACTGCTCGCGTGGAGTGGTCGAGAAATCGAGCTTGAGCCGGCGGCCGAGCGGCACCGCGGCCCCCGCACCCAGGCCATTCAATGTGCGCAGCCGGCTGGTCGGGATATCGAGCCATTGCGCGTAGTGGCCAAGCGTCTCTTCCGCGGCCACCCGGATGCTGTTGTCGGCGCTGATGCCATAGTCGATGGATTCGCTGCTGCTGGCCACGGCGCCGCCGGGCACCAGCGACGGGCTTTCGGCCCGCGCTTCGGAAGCAGTCACCGGTTGCGGATCCTTCCTCTGCTGCCTCGCTACAGCAACCGATTCCGCGCGCTGCACAGCCAGCGTCTCGTTGACCGTTGTGGCGGTATCGGTGACCGCAACCGCCGCTGCGGAATTTGCCAGCGCGATGCGCGTGGCCGGGACACCGGGCAGGCGCAGGGTCTGTCGCGAGTGCAACGCCTCATCTGCTTCCATGCCGTTGAGACTCGCCAGCGCCTTGAGGCTCACGCCATTGCGGCGCGCCACCGTAGCCAGCGTATCACCGGACTTCGCCCGATAGCTGCGCTCGCGCGGCTGGTCCAGATACTGTTCCAGCGGATCGAGCTGCTGCGCCAGCGACACGCCCGTCCAGCTCTTCGCCTCCACCGGCAATCGCAGCCTGTAGCCTTTGGGCACGTACTGGCTGCCGCTCCACACCGCCGGCCGCAGCGCCGGATTCAGCGCGAGCAGCTGCGACTTGTCGACTTGCAGCGTGCGCTGCAGGGCGGCCAGCGGCACGTATGCCGGCATCTCCACCTCGGTGAACACCATCTGCGGACTGCGCTTGAGGTTGCCGAAGTATTTCTCCGGATTGCGATCGATGGTCAGCGCCGCGAGGAACGACACGTAGAAGTTGCGCGACGCAAAGCCGAAGCTCGGACTCTTGTATTTGCGCACGATGGTCGCGATGTCGTCCGTGCCCATCGAATCGCGGGCGCGGCGCATGCCGGCCGCACCGTGGTTGTAGGCGGTCAGCGCCAGTGGCCAGTTGTCGAGAAAACGGAAATTGAAATCCAGCAGCTGCGCAGCGGCCTCGGTGGCGCGGAAAGGGTCGAGGCGTTCATCCACGGCGGCATTGACGCGCAGGTAACGCCTGCCCGTGCCGGGCATGAACTGCCACAGCCCTGCAGCGCCGACCTTCGAATAGGCGGCGGGATCAAACGATGACTCGACATGCGGCAACGCTGCCAGCTCAGGCGGCAGGCCCAGATTGGCGAATGTCTGCGCGATATGTGCTTCCCACGTGCCGGAACGCTCCAGGCCTTCGCGGAAACGATCTGACTGGCCGAGCTGGAACCGCACCTGGCGCGATGCTTCGCCAAAGCGGGCAGCCGAGGCATCCGGGCCGAACATGGCAGCCAGTTTCTTTTCGTCGTCCGAGAGGTCCGCCGCGCCGCCCGCCAGCCGCTTGAGCATGGCTTCGATCTTCTCGCGCTCAGTGGTCACGGCGTCGCGCCGCTCCCTGGGCTGCACATCACGCGCGAATTTCAGCGTGCGGTACACCAGCGACAGGTCGCGCTCGTCGTGCAGGAAACCCTCGCTGGTGGAGATCTCGCTGTAAACACGGATCCAGAAGTCGACATCCCGCTGCAGCTCGGGGGGCTGCGGGATGCGGTCCGCCGCCGCCTGCGCGAACAGGGGCAGCAGCACGGCCAGACCGATGATAATGCTCAGGATTCGACGAATGGCAGCGTCTCCGGATCATGGAAAAAAAGGGGGTCCGCCAAGACTATATATAAGAGCGCCTTATGTGAACTGCCGACTGCAGCACGATTTCGCGCCGCAAGCCTGGGCGGTTGTCAGCGTGCGGCGCCGCGCACGATGCCTGCGGTGAGACGCGCGAGGTCGGCTCATAATGCGGCCCATCGATCAGCCACCGGACTGAAGCCTTGCGCCTGCGCACCCTGCCAGCCTGCCTGCTGCTTGTCAGCGCCGCCCTCCCTGCCGCGGACAATTCCGGGACAGCGTATCGCAGCCCCGCGGACATCATCAGCGCCGCGCCGGCCGATGCCTGGCGCACTCCCGACCCGGCCAACCTCCTCTACCTGGAACTCGACAGCGGACGCGTGATCATCGAGCTGGCGCCCGCGTTCGCGCCTGCGCATGTCGGCAACATCCGCGCGCTGGCACACGAAAAATACTGGGATGGCACCGCCATCTATCGCACGCAGGACAACTTCGTCGTGCAGTTCGGCGACCCGGATGGTGACGACCCGGCCAAGGCGAGGCCGCTGGGCTCGGCGAAGAGCCGCCTGCCCGCTGAGTTCCATCGCGACGCGAAGGGATTGCCCTTCGATCAACTGCCGGACGCGGATGGCTGGGCGCCACAAACGGGATTCTCCGGTGGTTTTGCGGTCGGACGCAATCCGCAGGCCGGCACCGCGTGGCTCGCGCATTGCTACGGCACTGTCGGCGCCGGCCGCAGCAATGCCGAGGACAGCAGCACGGCGACGGAACTCTATGTGGTCATCGGTCAGTCGCCACGCCAGCTCGATGACAACATCACCGTGGTGGGCCGCGTGCTGCTGGGCATGGAGCACCTCAGCGCGATCAGGCGCGGCCCGGCGCCGATGGGCTTCTACGAAACCGCCGCTGAACGCACACCCATCCGATCGATCCGGCTGGCCGCGGATGTTCCCGCGGCGCAACGCACGCCATTGCAGGTGCTGCGGACGGACACGCAGACCTTCCGTGACGTCACGGACGCCCGGCGCAACCGTGTGGATGATTTCTACAAGCGCCCCGCAGGCCATGTCGACCTGTG
>JBDSGY010000062.1:0-3273 GCA_039918755.1 Steroidobacteraceae bacterium | reverse complement strand
GATGTTGCAGGCCGCTGGCGAAGGCCCGCACCCGCAGTCGCGGCGCAGGTATCGGTGTCAGCCCCGCAGGCCAGGGCTTGGCTTTCGCAATCTTCAACGTCGGGATAAGCGGGGTGCTGGGGGATGGGAACTCCGGACTGGCACCCTGGCTGGTGATCGGCGATGCCACGGGCTCGGTATGGGAGGCTGGGACCGTACATGCCCCAAGGAGGAACAGCAGCAACACTGGCGCGGCGGTGATGCGGGTTGCGATGTTCATCATGCAGGCGCCTGTATTTCAAGCCAATCAACGACAACCAGTCTGGCTCCCGCCCGGGATGCACACCATTCGTCGACCGACCGTGCCGGCTGTCAGAATCCCCTTACGCAAGCACGGCGGGTCTTCCACGGTTTGCAAGCGCCATTTTGGTAATCTCGGCTGAATGTCCTTGCAGAAAACCCCGGCTGGAAAGTGGGCTGCCGGCAGCGTTGCGCTGCTGGCCTGCATGCTTTGCGCCTGCGGAAGACCGAGCCCGGGTCCGGCGCCGCCTGCGTTGGCTCCGCCGGCCAGCTGGAACGGTCAGTGGACCGGACCGGAGGGCACGTCGCTAATGATTGAAGGCGACGCGAACGGCTACCAGATCACGATCCGCAATCTGGACGGTCCACGCACCTTTGCAGGCAGCGCCGCGAACGGGCAGATCCAGTTCAAGCGCGATGGCGTGAATGAAGTCATCCATGCCACGAATGGCAATGACACCGGCATGAAATGGCTGGCGGGCAAGTCCAATTGTCTTACGGTGCGAACCGGCGAAGGCTATTGCCGCGATTGAGGGCTGCATGTACGAAAACCGACACCAGGCACCCCTTTCGCGCAGCGGCTTCAACCAGAGATTGTTGCGGCACTTCGCGGTTGCGATGCTGCTGATGCTCGCGTCCCTCGGTGGCGGGATGCTGGGGTATCACGACTTCGAGCGTCTCCCCTGGATCGATGCATTCCTGAATTCCGCGATGCTGCTGGGTGGCATGGGACCCGTGAACACGCCGGCGACAGAAAACGGAAAACTGTTTGTCGGGCTGTTTGCCCTCTATTCCGGAATGATCTTCCTGATCGCCATGGCCTTTGTCTTCGCGCCCATCCTGCACCGCATTCTGCATCGCTTCCACTGGGACGACAAAGCGTGAGGCTGGCCACGCTGGTGGCGCCGCTCCCCTAGAACATCGAATTCGCGTTGTCGGCCGTGTCGGGTATGGGCTGGATGATGTCCCAGTGCTCGACCACCCGGCCGTTCTCGACGCGGAAGATGTCGACGACCGATTCACCATGCGGGTTCGGGCCGCCCATGCCATGCAGGTGCAGCATGACGAAATCGCCCTCGGCGATGACAAGCTTTACCTCATAGCGATGATTGGGAAAGGCGTCCTTGAAGCCTTTCAGCCAGGCGCGCAGGCCGTCCGGACCGTCGGCCGCATAGGGCGCGTGCTGCTTGTAGGTGCTGCCCATGAAAGGCTGCGCGGCATCGAAATCCTTCCTGCCAATGATCTGCTCATAGAAATCGAGCACCAGTTTCTTGTTGGCGGCGAGCTTTTCAGCCGTGGCATCATTCATGGCTTTTCCCCGTTTCCCACGAGCGATTATAGTGATGGCATGTCGCTTCAACTGATCGAGTGTACGCCCGATGCGCATGCCGTGGCGGTGCGGGAGATATTCAATGACGCCATCGTCAACACCACGGCGCTTTACGATTACCAGCCGCGCTCGATGGATACCGTACTGCAGTGGTTCGGCGCCAAGGCCCGCGCGGCGTATCCGGTGCTGGGCGCGGTGGATGAGGGCGGTGCGCTGTGCGGGTTCGCCAGCTACGGGCCGTTCCGCAACTGGCCAGCCTACAAATACAGCATCGAACATTCGGTGTATGTGCATCCCGGGCAGCGTCGCAAGGGCGTGGCACGCCTGCTGATGCAGCACCTGATCGAGCGGGCGCAGGCGCAGCAGTACCATGCAATGATCGGCGGCATCGATGCCGCGAATGCGTCGAGCATCGCGTTGCATCAGCAGCTCGGCTTCCGCTATGCCGGCACGATCGTGCACGCGGGCTACAAGTTCGGACGCTGGCTGGACCTGGCTTTCTATCAATTGTTGTTGCCTGGGCCGGCGCGACCGGTCGAGACCTGAAGGGATTGCCATGTATGAACTGATCATCGCCAACAAGAATTACTCGTCCTGGTCGATGCGCCCCTGGGTGCTGATGCGGCAACTGGCCATTCCGTTCCGCGAACGCCTGCTGCCATTCCACACCAACAAGGGGGACGGAGACTTTCGCCATTTCACTCCGTCCGGCCGCGTTCCCTGTCTGGTCGACGGCGAGCTCAAGGTCTGGGATTCGCTGGCGATCACCGAGTATCTGGCCGAGCGTCACAGTCGCGTGTGGCCAGAGGACCGTGCTGCGCGCGCGTGGGCGCGCAGCGCCACGGCCGAAATGCACTCCGGATTTTCCACGCTGCGCAATGAATGCTCGATGAGCGTAGGCATGCGCATCCGCCTGCACCGGATCTCACCGGGGTTGCAGTCCGATCTGTCGCGCCTGGCGGCCTTGTGGACAGAAGGACTTGAACGTCATGGCGGACCGTTTCTCGCCGGGGACCAGTTCACTGCCGTCGATGCGTTCTTCGCCCCGGTTGCTACGCGCGTGCAGACCTATGGGTTGACGCTGCCAAAAGCAGCAGCGGACTACGCGCAGCAGTTGCTCGACCTGGCGACCGTGAAGCAATGGATCGCTGCTGGCATTGCCGAAACCTGGCGCGACCCGCCGCATGAAGCAGACTTCACCACCTATGGTGAGGTCGTTCAGGACCTGCGTGCGCCGCAGGTCAGGTCTGACTGATGGCTAGCGGCATGCGCGTCGGCGCGGCAACGCTGCTGCTGGGTGCTTTGCTGGCCGCTTGCAGCAGCGTGCCGGTGAAGACGCAGCCTGGCACCGCGACCCCGGCGCTGCCGCCGATAATGAATTTTGAGCCCGTCGCATGGAATGCGCTGCCGGGCTGGGCGGAAGACGATCCGGCTGCAGCGTGGCCGGCGCTGCTGGCCAGCTGTCGCGCACCGCGCATGCCACCGGCTTGGGGCGAATTCTGCCGCGCGGCCGCTGCAGTCGACGCGCGCAATGGCCTCGCGCAGCGCGCGCTGATCGAAACGCGGTTACGCGCATACCGCGTGGTGACGCGCAACCAGGACGGAAAGCGCGAGCGGTTCGACCAGGGTCTGATCACTGGCTACTACGAGCCGGTGCTGCATGG
>JBDSGY010000061.1:0-4276 GCA_039918755.1 Steroidobacteraceae bacterium | reverse complement strand
AAAGCGTGCATCGCTGAGCCATTGCGGCCGGTCCAGCAGACGCGCCAGCTGCTCGAACTGATGCTGCTGCACCACGCCCAGCGAGATGCGATGGCCATCCCTCGCGGCGAACAATGCCGAGGTTGGCTGGCCGCTGTAGCCTGTATTGCCCGTGCGCTCGAGGGCACGGCCCGTCACCAGATAGGGCACCACCGCGGAAGCCATGAATGCCAGCGTGGCATCGAACATGGCGACATCGAGATATTCGCCCTCGCCGCCGCGCTCACGCCGTAGCAGCGCGGCCAGTATGGCAAAGGCGGCGGTCTGTCCCGTGAGCGTGTCAACGACCGGAAAGCCCACGCGCATCGGCGGGCCATCCGGATCGCCACCGAGACTCATCATGCCGCTCGTGGCCTGGACGATGTTGTCGATGGCCGGCCAGTCACGTCGGGGTCCGGACTGGCCGTAACCAGATACCGAGCAATAGACGAGGCGTGGATTGAGCTTCTGCGCCGCCGGCCAGTCGAGCCCCAGTCGCTGCATGACGCCCGGGCGGAAATTTTCCACCATCACGTCGCAGCGGGCGACCAGTGAGCGTGCCGCGTCGAGGTCCGCCTCTTTCTTCAGATCGAGCACGATCGATTTCTTGCCCGCGTTCACGGCAATGAATGCCGGCGCCATGCCGTCGTAGCTGCGATCCGCGCCGTAGTAACGCATGGCATCGCCACGACCTGGCGCCTCGACCTTGATGACCTCCGCACCCAGCAGACGCAGCAGGTGCGTCGCATACGGGCCTGCCATCACATGACTGAAGTCCGCGACGCGGATTCCCTCCAGCACCTGTTTCATTCCGACTTCTCCCGGCAGATGACATGGCCATCGGCACCAACACTGGCCCTTGCCACTTCGAAAACGCTGCGCCCGTCGATGCCATAGCGCGCGAGGCTGTCGGCATTGCTTCCGGCCTCGTGCAGGTACAGCGCGTCGAAGCGGCGCTGGTCTTCTGCAGTGACTGCCGCCCCCACCACGCCTTCGCGTTGCGCCAGCTGCCAGCCTTCATCGAGCGCGCGCTCGTTTTCCTCCGCCAGCACCTGCTCCCAGTAGGGAATCGATGCCTCCAGCACCGCGCGTTGCGCCGGCGTCAGGGATTCCCAGCGCCGGATGCCCATGGCGCGGGCGGGATAGGCGCCGCGCGGCACGCGCAGCTTGGTGTAATAGCGCGACACCTCGGCCAGGTGGAGGGCCTTGAAAGTGTCGGTGGGCGCGACGAGGCCGTCGATGACGCCCTTGGCCATCGCCGAATAGACTTCGCTCATTGGCATGTTGACCGGATCGGCGCCGAGGTCGCGCATCACATTGAGCAGCTCGGTGGGCACGCGGATGCGCATGCCTTTCAGGTCTGCCAGGGAATGCACCTGCCGCTCGCGGGTGACAATGCCGGGCAGGCTGCCGCCCTGCACGGCCAGCACCTTCAGGCCGGCCAGTTCGCGCGCGAACTGCGCATTGCCGTCGGCCATGCAGCGATAGAGCGCCACCTGCTCCGCGATGCGCGTGGTGCCGGTGTAGAAGCCTGACTGGATGCGGATCAGATGCACCCCGCCCTTCACGTAGATGGGCGTGATCAGGCCGATGTCCACCACGCCGTGGCGCAACTCGAGCATCGAGTGTTCCGACGACAGCAGAGCGCCAGACCAGCTGGGCTTGATGCGCAGCGTGCCACCTGAACGTTCCTCGACGAATTTCATCCAGCGCAGGTCCGCGCGGCTGAAGGGATGTGCCGGACTGTAAGGCGTGGCGTACACCAGCTCGGTCACGGCGGTATCCGGCACGTGACCGCATGCGCCCAGCAACAGCAGCAGGATGCCCGCGATGTACCTCACCGGGGCAACACCGTCCGCAGGAATTGCTCCACCTGCCCCACGGCCGCATCACGATCCCAGTGCTTCGCATCCACCATGTCCGCGTCCAGCGTGAGCACGGGCACGCCGGCCGCGCGCAGGGCCTCGCTGGTCAGGCGCGTGCCGGACTGCGACAGCCGGTTGTCCGGCGGCACCAGCATCACTGCCGCGTCGATGCCACAGCGGCCCGCCTCGCTGACCATCCACTCGTTCATCCATGGCGGCAGGTGCAGCACCTCGTTCATCGAGCAGATGCGACTGGCCAAGGCCTCCAGCGGCTGGCCCTGCAGCTCACGGATGTACTGTGCGCCCGCGAAAGGCAGGTACATGGACCAGACGAACACGGCGCCGAGCCGTTCCTCCAGCGCCTGATAGAAAGAGGTGTCATGCCACAGTCCTGCGCCGATCCACATCAGGCGCAGGCGCTCGTTGGTGGCGATGCCGCGCCCGGCGCGCACGCGCTCGCGCACTTCGTCGCGAAAGCGCAGCGAGTGGGCCACTGCCCACTCCGAACCGCGATGCCATTGCGGAATCATCGTGTTTGGCATCTGGTCGACGATGGAGACGGGACAGGGACGCGCCGTACCGGCGAGCTCCGCCGCCTCGGCGAGATACTCTTCCTGCACGTTGATCCGCTCCATCAACGCTTCGAACTTATGCATGTCGAAGCGGCGGTCGGTCTTGCGCTCGAGCAGCGCAATCAGGTCGCGCATTTCCTGCGTCAGCAGCGCGATGCGTCCCGCCCCGTACACTTCCCGCCAGCGATCGCGTGAATGGCGATACCACTGTGGCAGCGATTGCGGCCACGCCGGCGCCTCCATCGGAAAGAAGTCGGTCTGCAGTACATCGGCCCATTGCGAGAACACGTGCTGTATGCAGTCGCAGGTCAGGCGCGCCACCAGCACGGTGGGGCGCGGCAACCCGCCCCAGGGCGCCGTGGCCGGATCATTGGCGAGCGAACAGGCCAGTCCAAGCGAACAGTAATTGCAGCGGTTCGGCGGAAAACCCTGCTCGTCGAGGACGGCGAAATAGCGGCCCGACAGTCGTTTGGCGGAGATGTATGCCGACCACCACTGGTTGGAGACCACCGGGATGTCCATCGCATGGAAGATTTCATGCGGCGTGTCGGCCTGGGCCACGGCGAAAGGCTCCCCACGCTCCACCACGCGTTCGCGCAGCTCCGCACCGAAAGCCTTCTGAAAGGCCGTTGCAGCTGCCGTGCACACCAGGTCCTTGCGATCGCGCGTCGCCGCCTCAGCACTCATTTCATTACTCCAGCCGCGTCAAGTTCCGCATGGCGCGCAGCGCCGATGCCCGCGATTTCCACTGCGATCTCGCGGTTGTGCTCGCCAATCCCCGGCGCACGATAGGGCGCTACCACATCGGTCGAGAAGCTGATGGGCGTGCGCACATGGCCAAACGCGCCGAGCTTCGGGTGTGGCAGTTCGACCAGCGCGCCGCGGCCGCGCAGCTGGACATCGTGCACCAGCAGGTCTTCGATGTCCTGCACCACGCCCGCGGCGATGCCTTCCTGCTGCAGCAATGCCGCCAGCGAATGATCGTCCTGCCCGCGCGTCCACTCGGCGAGCGGGCGCCCACCGGCGAGCGCGTTCAGGCGTGCCAGCTCGTCGGCGTTGAACACGGAGATGGCAACCCAGCGATCCTCGCCGCGCGCGGGATAGACATCCTGATGGAACACCCCCGGATCGGCATTGCCCATTCGCCGCAGCGGCGCCGGTCCCTGCGCCGCCAGGATCGCGCTGTGCATCTGCTGCACGCAGATCTCGTACATCGAGGCATCGATGTGGCAGCCGCTGCCCTGTGCAAGGCGCTGCGCCAGGGCTGCCGCAATGCACGCCGCCATTACATACGGGACGATCACATCGCCGTAGGGAACGGCACCAGGCACAACGGGATCGCGATCGGCCCAACCCGTCATCCAGGTGCGGCCCGACAGCGCGCCGCCCGTGCCATCCACGCCCCATTCGCCGGCGAGCGGACCGGTCTGACCGTACACACTGCCGGAAGCCATCACGAGCCCTGGATAGCGTGGCGAAAGTTGCGTGAAACCCAGGCCCAGCTTGTCCATCGTGCCCGGCGAGAAATTCTCGACCACGGCATCGGCCCAGCCGAGCAATGGATTCAGGATCTCGCGCGACTCCGGACGCTTCAGGTCGAGGGAGAGGCTGCGCTTGGAGGTATTCAGATGCGCGAACCATGGCTTGTCGTCGAAATCATCGGCCCTGGACGCCGCGATCTGCACGTCGATGCGTGATAGGCAGGGCCGCGTGCGCGTCTCGACCTTGATCACATCCGCACCGAGGTCTCCCAGCACCTTGGTGGTGATCGAACCCACCAGTGCCCACGAAAAATCGAGGACCCGGACGCCCGCAAGTGGA
>JBDSGY010000060.1:0-6871 GCA_039918755.1 Steroidobacteraceae bacterium | reverse complement strand
TGTTTCCCTTCGAGCACTATCTGCGGCCTGCGGCCATTGGTTCCGCCAAACGTTTTGCGCAAAGCCTGCAGGATCGCGACCAACCGCTCGCGATTGCAGATCTCGGCAACGCGCTGCGCCATCCGCTGGAGCTGGTCAACGGCGCCATCGACCGCTATGCATTCAAGCGGTCCGCACTTCAACCCATTCAGCGACTGGACATCGGTTGCTGTGCCGAGCAGGTGCCGGATCCGGAAAGTCGCGTAACGCTATCCGACAGACGGGACGCACTCGGCCAGCCGCTGGCAAGACTGGACTGGCGAATCGCGGACCTGGAATTTCTCACCTACCAGAAAGCGGCGCAGTTGTTTCTGCAGGAGTGCAGGCGATTGCGACTGGAAACCCCAACGATGTCGCCGTGGCTCGATACCCAGGACGGCAGCTGGCGCGCGGCGCTGCACGACATGGCGCATCCCATGTGCACCACACGCATGGCGCACGATGAGCGGCATGGTGTCGTCGATCGCAATGGCCAGGTATTCGGCGTAGCGGGCCTGCATGTGGCGGGCAGCTCTGTGTTTGCCACCGGTGGCACCGCCAATCCAACGCTGACCGCGGTGGCGCTCGGATTGCGGCTGGCTGACAACCTGCGCCGTAACTTGCGCGCGCACACTCGTATCGAGCTCACCAGCACGCCGCGCCCGCGCGTTGCCGTGCTGGGAGCGGGGTCGCGCATCCGCGATGTGCACCTGCCCGTATTGCGCGCACTGTCGGATTCGATCGAGGTGGCGGGCTTCACCAGCCGCAGCGAAGAAAGCCGTGCCGCCCTGGCTGCCGAGTCGGGATGGAAATCCTTCGCGACCGTCGAGGACCTGCTGGAACGAGGTTCCCCGGACTTCGTGCTTTCTGCGGTCAGCGGTGAAAGCAACGACGCCCTCGCGTGGCAGGCCATCGGGCGACGACTGCCACTGCTTGGCGAGACGCCGCTCGCCTGGAGCGAACGTTCGGGCCGTGCCCTGGTGTCCGCCGCGCGCGCCACCGGCAACATATTCGGGATTGCGGAGCAATTCGCCACGCTGCCAGCGATGTTGCTGCTGCGCAAGCTGATCGCGCTGGGCGGTATTGGCAGCATCACCGCCGTGGTCAACGACTTCGCCACCTACGATTACCACGGCATCGCACAACTGCGCGCGTTGGCCGGCTACGAGCGCAGAGGATCCCGGATACAGTCGCGGCGTTTTGGCTTCGGCAAAACGGGAATGATGGATGGACTTCCTGCACCGCTCCCTGAACTGGGCTGGCCGGAGGAATGGGAGCTGGCCACCATCGAACTGTCCGACGGGCGTCTGCTCACGCACCACTACTCTGCCGGGTTCGAAGTTCTTCCAACTCGCCCGCGGGGCAAGTTCAGCGTCTATGGCGAATCGGGAAGCGTGACCGATGAAACACTGCTGTTCGTCGATCGTCGCAGCGGCGCCAGACATACGGCCGAATTTGAACGCCAGGTATCAGCCGCCGGCAAGGCTGACCTGGCGGAGCTCAGCGTGACTCACCCTTCGCTTGGCCGGATCGTGTGGTGCAACCCGTTCGCCGGGCCAGGCCTGTCCGAGGAGCAGATTTCAGTTGCCCTGCACATGCGTGCGTTCGCCGCCGCGGTGAAGCACCGTGGCGCGCCTCTCTATTCTGCAGCGGAGGCACTGGACGACATCGAGATCTTGCGCGGACTCTACTACTCGGCCCAGACGCAAGGCAGCACGATTGCGCTGCCACTGCGGACTCGGTGGCGTCAGCTTCATCTGCTGGCTCACCGGTCGTTCCGCAAGTTCTTGAGGAAGTAGAACCGGGCGTAGGGCATTCCATACGACAGCGCCGGTGCGCGGCATCATGCCTTGCGGAAATAAAGCCTGGTATCGGCCTTGACGACCGGACTCAGCCAGCTTCGGACAAGCCTGCGCAGCGCCACCAGCGGTCTTCCCGTTACCCAGACCGGCCGTCGCTCCTCACGCCTGAATCCGATGCGCTCGGCAAACGCCTGCAGGGTGGCAGGCTCAAACGCGTTGATGTGTTCCAGCGGATGGATGGCCCGGAAGTCCGCCAGGGTCTCGATGTTGTTCACTCCCTTGCAATTAGGGGCCTCCAGAACAAGCAATCCGTTGGCATCGAGCAGCCCATGCAGCGTCTTGAGTATCGCCCCGGGGTCGTCCAGATGTTCCACCACCTCGAACAGCGTGATGGCATCGAAAGGCGCATGCTTGCTCGCGCTTTCCAGGTTGGCATACACCTTCACGCCCGCGTTTTCGCGTCGCGCGGTGGAGCGATCGACACCGTACGCTTCGAAACCGAATGCTGCGCAAAGCCCGATGAACTCCCCGTCGCCGCAACCAAAATCCAGGACCTTGCGGCGCTGCTTGCCTGGGCGTGACACGCGCAGCAGATTTTCAATCCGCACCACATGCTCTGCGAAGCTGGCTGCGCGGTCGAAAGAATTGACGTTCCGCTCGCCGGCCTCAAACGCCTTGATGGCATCACTGGTCATCCACTTGCTGAAGCGGCGCTCGCCCCACTCAGGTGAAAGAATCTCGCGATGGAATTTGAGAGAGCACGATCGGCACCGGACCAGGGTCCAGGTTGCCCCCGTCAGAAACGGCAGTGGGTCCTCGCCCCACGGATCGGCGGCCAGGAACTCGCCAACGCGACCCTGGTCGAAGCGACCGCTTGCGACAACGTCGAGCGAAGTGCTGTGGCATCCAAGGCAGTGGTCACGCGAAATGAAGACGGCGCGCTCTGGCGAGGTCATGGATCCCCCAGGAACCGCTGATTCATATCTACAGAGTGCACCAAGTGCTTCTGCGCCGCCACGATTTTGCATAATCAAGTCGCTTACCAGTTGTTGAATCGACGACTATCGACGTAACCGCCTGCAAGGGACTGCGGCCAAGCCCGCGTGCTGCGCGGCGCAAGCTGTCTGCCCTTCGATGACCTTGGTAATACTACCGGGGATGCTTCGGCCAGGACGCCAACCCGGTCATACAATTTCGCACGATTGCAGGGACTGGCCAGCAGCCCGGCTTTCTACAAGGTTCTCGTCGTTGCGGCACGCCGCGCTTCCGCCCGACTGCGACCCCGTTGCGAAGCCACGTCTGGCGATGCATCCGCGCCGGCGAGAAACTGCGCCAGCGCTTCGATCGTCGTGTGGCGGAACAGGTCCGTCATCTGGATACGGCGTGGCACTTTTTCGCGGAGCTCCTGGAGTACCTGGATGATCAGCAGCGAGTGGCCCCCAATGTCGAAAAAATTGTCGCGCAACCCGATTTCCTCCAGCCCCAGGACCCGCCGCCAGATCTCGGCCACGAGGTTTTCGAGGTTGGTACCCTGGGGCACCGTAACCACACTGCCTGAATCCGGCACACGACCATCCCGGCGGGACGGTGCGGGCAACGCCTTCCGGTCTATTTTTCCATTGGGAGTCTGGGGCAGGGACGCCAACGCGACGATGACCGATGGCACCATGAAGTCCGGCAGCGTGGCACCCAGTCGCAAACGCACTGCGGCAGTGTCTAACGATGCGTTCTTCGCCGCCTGCACATAGCCAACCAGCCGCTTGTCCCCTGGCGAGTCCTCCCGCAGGATCACGACCGCGTCGAAGATATCGGGATCTTCTCGCAGCAGCGTTTCAATCTCACCGAGTTCGATGCGGTAGCCGTGGATCTTCACCTGATGATCGCGTCGCCCGAGGAACTCGAGCCGGCCGTCTTCCAGCCAGCGCCCAAGATCGCCGGTACGATACATGCGGCTGCCCGATGCGCTGCCAGTCAATGGGTCCGGCAGGTACTTCTCGCCCGTGAGTTCGGGCCGATGCAGGTAACCGCGGGTTACACCGAGTCCGCCAATCACCAGTTCTCCTGGCAGGCCCGGAGGCACCCGTTGCTGGAAATCGTCCAGTACGTGCACGACCTGATTGCGCAGCGGCGTGCCGATGGTGACCGTGCCGGCAGGTGTGAATGCATCCTGATCCAGCGGCGCAGTGCTGGACCAGATGGTGGTTTCGGTCGGTCCATACATGTTGCTGACGCGGCCATTCACCACGGCTGCGAGGGTCCGTGCGAGATCGGGAGCCAGCGCCTCGCCACCCACCATCATCTGCTGCAGCGCTGACAGCCCGGGCTGGGCATCGGCATCGGAAGCGAGCAGGCCCGCCATCGTCGGCGTGCACTGGAAATGCGTTACGCCTTCGCTCTTGAGCAGGCTGGCAATGGAGTAATCGCGGGTTTCCTGTTGTGCCCCCTGGCGCACCTGATCGAGATAAGGCAGGTGCGAGAGAACCTGGTCCACATCGATGCCAAAGTCGATCAGGCAGGCGATCTCATCCACACCGGCGGCGGCAGTCCTTTGCACGATTTCTTCACAATCCTCCGGCGTCCCGAACAGGCCGCTATTGTTGAAGTAGCGCTGGAAAGCAAATTCCAGCAGCTGGTCCATGTCCTGGTCCGACACCGTCAGGAAAAAATCATCGAGGGACTTGCCTTGGGCCTCGGAAAACTTCTTGAAAGTGGGCGACTGCCACGCTGCGGCCTTCAACAGTGCCACCGCGCTTTTCAGGTAGTCCTTCAAAGGCTGGCGGACGATGGACTCCACCGCCGCGCGGTCGGGCCCCACAAAGGTATGCAGCATCAGGCTCACGATGCCGCGGCCGCTGTGCCCGGCCTCGTTCCATGCGCGCCGGTAGGCAGCAATCTTCACCGCAGTTTCTTCGACCGTCTGGCTCAACAGATGGGTCAGGAGGTGGGCGCCGACCTTGCCCGCCTGGATGAAGGTTTCGATGTTGCCCGCCGTCGTCACCCAGATCGGCAGTTCCTTCTGTATGGGCCGCGGCAGCGTGCGTACCTGCACCTTCCCCTTGGGTCCGGGGAACTCCACCGATTCGCCGCGCCACAACCGGCGGATGATGTCGAGGCTTTCGAACATGATGTTCTTGGAATCGGCGAAGCTTTCCGGCCTGATCGCGAAGTCAGGCGCCGCCCAGCCGGAGGCCACCGATATGCCGACGCGACCATTGGAAAGGTTGTCGACGACCGACCACTCTTCAGCGATGCGAATGGGACTGTGCAGGGGCACCACACAGCTGCCAGCTCGCAGCTGCACGTTGCGGGTGATCGTGGCCAGCGCTGCCGATGTTACCGAGGGATTGGGGAACAGGCCGCCAAACGATTCGAAATGCCGCTCCGGGGTCCACACGGAGGAGAATCCGTGTTCGTCCGCAAACCGCGCGCTCTCGAGCAGCAGCCGGTACTTGTCGGGCGCATGGTCGGAATCGCCATTGGCCACGTTCCAGTAGAACAGGCCAAAGGCCATCGGCTTGCTCCGCAGCACCACAGTGCGGGCGCGTCCCTTCTGCCGCAGCGCATCCCCATGCAGCACTACGGTGAATCCCCTGGCCAGGGTCCAGAACAGCTCCAGCACCGAGATATCGAAAGAAATGCTGGTAATCGCCAGCCAGACGCCAGGCTCGGCACCGAGGCGCTCGTCGATGCCATCGAAGAAATTGGTCACGTTGCGATGTTCGACCATGACCCCTTTGGGCTTGCCGGTGGAACCGGAGGTGTACATCACGTACGCCAGATCGGCGGTGTCTCCCGGCACGTCGAGGTTGGCATCGGAAAACGCCGCGAGCTCGTCAACGAGGCGGTCGAGCTTCAGATCGTGCGCAACATCCAGCGAAAACGGTACATCACTGCGCGACAGCACCACCGATACCCCGGCGTCGCCCACCATGTAGGCAAGACGATCGGGCGGATAGGTGGGGTCGAGCGGCAGATAAGCAGCGCCGGTCTTCTGGATGGCGAGCAGCGCCACGAGCATCTCCAGCGATCGCGGCACGTGCACGCCGACCAGCGACCCGCGTCCCACCGACAGCGTCTGCAGACGCCGTGCGAGCCGGTTGGCAGCCGCATTCAGCTGTGCGTAGGTCAGTGATTCCCCGTCGAAGGTGCATGCCCGGTGAAGGGGCCTTTTTACAACCTGAGCCTCGAACTGTTCATGCACGCGCTGGGCCGCTGCCACAGAGGGCGACAGGCGGTCGCGTGCGTCGAGAAGCTGCAGGTCTGCAGCGGAAAGCAGGCTGGCCGTGCGACACGATGCGGCTGGGTCCAGCAGCGTCTTCTCGAGGGTAGCCCAGCTATCCAGAAGTCGAATCAGGCCATCTGCGGGCAACTCGCGCTGGTCGAACAGCGCCGCGCATTGGCCGCTGGCATCAACATGCAGACTCAGCGCTGCACCCGATGCGTTCGCCGTTGCAACATCCTTCCCGGGCAGCTCATTCCAGCGGACTATCCTTATCGGTGAATGCGACAGCGCGTCCAGCGAGCTGCGCGCCGCCTGCGATCTGGCGGGCAGGTCGGCAATGAAGCCGATCGCGCCCTCGAGTCGACTGAGCCCGGCTTCAACTTTCAGATCCCATGTGGCAGCAGTGTCCTGCGCACCGAGAGCAATGATGAGGGGCAGAGGTCCGGACAGGTGGCGCCGCGCGGACGAATCCAGCGAAGTCAGAGAACGGGGCGAGCAGGCGACCGCCACATGGGTCGCGCGATTGAGTCTCGCCACCAGCAGCAGGAACACCGCGAGACTGCGCTGACCCAACGGCTGCCAGGTGAGATTCCCCGTGGCGCGTTGAGCAAACGGAAGCTCGGAGGGATCGAATGCGCGCAACTGACCTTGCAACCACACCTCCTGCTCCGCAGCGGCATCCAGAAGCTCGGCAACGCCGTGTGGAATACCCAGCGGCAATACCGAACCTGCACGCAGACCTGTGGCAGCAAATCGCCCGCAGAGATCTACTGCCTCGCCGGCCAGCGTTGTGGCCTGCAATATCTGCAGCGCTGCGTCGCCGCAACGG